>DAORHY010000216.1:0-6419 GCA_035438225.1 Bacteroidia bacterium | reverse complement strand
ACGTGAATCCTGAAGGTCCTGGTGGAAATCCTGATCCGCTTGCAGCAGCCAAAGACATACGCGAGACTTTTGGTCGTATGGCGATGAATGACGAAGAAACTGTTGCGCTAATTGCCGGTGGACATACATTCGGAAAAACCCACGGTGCTGCCGATCCGGGTAAATACGTGGGTCCTGAACCCGCCGCTGCAGGAATTGAAGAACAGGGTCTCGGCTGGAAAAATACATTCGGAAGCGGCAATGGTGTCAACACAATTTCCAGTGGTTTGGAAGGCGCCTGGACGACTACTCCAACAAAGTGGAGCAATAACTTTTTTTGGAATCTGTTCGGCTACGAATGGGAATTGACCAAAAGTCCGGCCGGTGCGCAACAGTGGAAGCCGAAACATGGCATGGGCGCTGATTCTGTTCCGGATGCGCACGATCCATCCAGGCGCCATGCACCCACGATGCTCACAACAGACCTCTCGCTGAAGGCGGATCCTGCTTATGAGAAAATTTCAAGACGCTTTCTGGATCATCCGGATCAGTTTGCAGATGCTTTCGCGCGTGCCTGGTTCAAACTGACGCATCGTGATATGGGCCCGATTGCACGCTACCTCGGCCCGGAAGTCCCGAAGGAAGAATTGATCTGGCAAGACCCGGTTCCTGCTGTTACACATAAATTGATTGACAATAAAGACAGTGCTGCACTCAAGAGCAAGATACTTGCATCCGGACTTTCTGTGTCTGAACTGGTATCTGTGGCCTGGGCATCAGCATCAACGTTTCGTGGTTCTGACAAGCGCGGGGGAGCAAACGGTGCACGGATTCGCCTGGCACCACAGAAAGACTGGCAGGTCAATAATCCTCCACAACTCAGGAAAGTGCTGGAGTCACTTGAGGGTCTGCAAAAAGAGTTCAACAGCGCACAGTCCGGAGGGAAAATGGTTTCCCTTGCCGACATGATCGTTCTGGCCGGATGTGCAGCCATTGAAAAGGCTGCAAAGAACGCCGGTCATGAAGTGACAGTACCGTTTACGCCGGGACGCACCGATGCATCACAAGCACAAACCGATGTTGAATCATTCGACGTCCTCGAGCCAAAGGCGGATGGGTTCCGTAATTACATGAAAGCGAAATATCCTGTATCAGCCGAGGAAATGCTGGTAGATAAAGCGCAACTCCTGACACTGACTGCACCGGAGATGACAGTCCTTGTGGGTGGCATGCGTGTGCTGAACGCAAACTTCGACAAATCCAAACATGGCGTTTTCACCAAACGTCCGGAGGTTCTTACCAACGATTTTTTCGTTAACCTGCTCGATTCAGGCACAACCTGGAAAGCAACTGCGGATTCCCCGGACGTGTTCGAGGGACGGAATCGCACTAACGGCGAGATCCGGTGGACAGGAACCCGTGCCGATCTTATCTTTGGTTCGAATGCGGAACTGAGAGCACTTGCAGAAGTATATGCATGTGGAGACGCTCAGGAGAAATTCGTGAAGGACTTTGTTGCAGCGTGGAGCAAGGTCATGAACCTGGACCGTTTCGAACTGGCCTGATCTCAGAGTGGTATGAATAACACAAAGAGGTGGTCCGGCAACGGGCCACCTCTTTGTGTTATTTTTTATCGGATAGTGTCTGCTTGTAATTTTCTTTATGGAAGAAAGAGGTAGTTAGAAGTGCCCTTTTATTAATTTACCCTTCCGGAAAGTAGTATTGCCGGATTTTAATTCATAAAAATAAATACCGCTTGAAAGATCCTCGGTATTGATTGAAGAATTATTTGTGAGGGATTTTTCCAATATCTTTTTTGAAAATGTGTCATATAAAACAAACGCTACATTGCTCATTTTTCCAAATGTAAAATTCAGGTTATTGTTGAATGGATTGGGGTAAATATTCGTTGTGAAAGCCTCATCGTATTCATTTGTACCGGTCACAGGATTGCAAATAAATAAAGAAAATATTGCACCGTTTCCGCTTCCCCATACAGCGACATCTGAAACCTTTAACGAAGAAATGGTGCCGCCGATAGTTGTACCAAGCCAACCGGATACAGAGCAGGAAGTACAACCGGTAATGTCACCATCTGGCGTCAATACAGCCATTTGATCGCAACCGTTAGGATCGCCGGCAGCCGGTATCGGATAATGCACTCCGTTTATTTCAAGCACAACAGCCTCCTGGCCGATGCCGGCATTTGAGATCCCGCTAAAGTCTAATGTCAGAGAATTCACGGGTGGTGAAAAATCGAAAGTGTAACTTCCGTCACCGCTTCCGGCTAGCGAATTGTAACCAACGAAATAGGGAAATGTATTCACGCAATACGCGGTATTGTCATCCACATTTCCCAACGTGGAAACGGAGACATTCACTCCATTTACAATAGCAGTTCCTGTCAAATGTGTCACTTGATTCGGACACTGGGATCGGGTAATGTTAAAACTAAAGAGCAGGCAACAGGTCAGGATGTAAATTTTGTAATGTTGGTTTGTTTTCATAAAAATTTAATTTTAAAATATTGGTTTGAACTCCCTTTGCCAAGTGGTATACAGTGTATTTCCGGGATACTTCTGTCAAAGGTTTAAAATTGGTTTTTCCAAAACTATAAAAATAATGCGTTGTGGCAATACATTTAAATCACGAAATCCTGCTTTCAATAACCCGGCATCCTGTCATTTTGTTTCATATTGCCGGTTCCTGAAATAGTTCAACAGAAATGATTTGCCAGACGGGGAGTGTGCGGTGGAGGGTATCAAAAGTGTACTATGTTTATTCCGACATTTCCCTTTTTATGATGTGCTTCCACATATGCATGCGCATCTCTGATTTGTTCCAGAGTATATGTTTTGTCTATCACTGTCTTTAGTTTTCCTGCTTCAATCAGTTCCTTCAGAAACAATAAATCACCAGGGCTTTCCTTTGCTGAACCTTTCACAGAAATATATCTGCCGTTCGGCTTTAAAAGAGTTTTGCAGGTTGATTTTGTAGTTTTTGCGACTGCATCAAAAATAATATCAAATTGCTTTCCGCATTTTGTAAAATCTTCCGTGGTATAATCAATGGCATTTTCTGCTCCAAGTGATTTTACCAGGTTGATATTTGATGTGCTGCATACAGCGGTAACATTTGCTCCAAAATGTCTGCTAATCTGAACAGCAAAGGTGCCGACACTTCCGGATGCTCCATAGATTAGAATGCTGTGTCCGTCTTTTATATTGGCTTTTTTTAAAAATCGCAATGCCGTCAGCCCGCCAATGGGAACAGTGGCAGCTTCCCCGAATGTCATAGTGGAAGGTTTAATGGCAATCAAATTGTTCTCCGGGAGGCATTTGTATTCGGCATATCCACCGAATGTTAATCCACAGGAAGCAAAAACAGCATCGCCTTTTTTAAATGATTTAACATCCTTGCCTATTTCTTCAATCACACCTGACAATTCAAATCCCAATACTTTTACTTTTTTGGGTTTGAATAAACCATTAAAAAGTCTTGCGAGAAAGGGGTCCGCTTTCCGCAAACGCCAATCTCCCGCAGTTACCGATGTTGAATGTATTTTTACCAATACTTCATTCTCTTTGGGCGAGGGTTTTTCAATGTCCTTCAATTCAAGGACGTCCGGTGTCCCATATTTTTCATAAACAACTGCTTTCATCTGGAGTTTTATTTATCAATGATACATGTATTCATTCTTCTGTTGTTCAGGCGGCGGTTTCAGGTTGAAAACGTTTTTGCTCCGTCTGATATCGGTTTTCAGATTTGAGATACTGAGAACTTTTCAGGATTCATCATGTGCGGGGAGCATACGGAGGACTGCAATTCCTGTCACCACAAACTTTCTGCAGTAGACGTGGTTCCGTTTCTGAACCAATGTTTTTCCGTCCGGATAGAATTGTCATTCTGCAATTCTAAGCACAACATTACCGGTTTTTTGTCCGGTCTCAACGTATTTATAAGCTTCTACGATTTGTTCCAGCGTATAATATCTGTCAATTACCGGTTTGTATTCCCCTCTTTCAACAAGTTCTTTAAAAAAAATTACATCCTCTTTTTTAATTGTCGGAATTGGAAATAAAACTTTTTTACCACCCCAAAGGGGTGTTGTAAGTGCAAGAAATATATTTTCCGTGTTTTTCCCTAATTCTGTGGAAATGTAAATTCCTTTTTCTGTCAGCAATGGCTTGCATTGTCCAAATGAACTTTTGCCTACTGCGTCAAAAATGAATTGATATTTATTTTCAGTCTTTGTGAAATCCTGTGTTTGATAATCAATAACAACATCAGCACCCAGGGATTTTACAAGTTCTACATTTTTTGTGTTACAAACAGCTGTTACTTTTGTTCCAAAATGTTTTAATAATTGAACCGCTGCAGAACCAATCGCGCCGGTTGCTCCATACACCATAGCATTTTGCCCTTTTTCAATTCTTGAAGCTTTAATATTATTTAATGCATAATGTGCGCCTTCTGTAAGTGGTGCAGCTTCATAATAATTTAAGTTATTTGGTAAAAATGCAATTGCATCGTGTTCGGCAATTGTTAAGTATTCAGCATGTCCTCCGCAGGTTTTATCATTGTAACCAAAAACTTTATCTCCTTTCCGGAAAGTAGTTACACCCTTTCCGGTTTCTTCAATTATACCTGCAAATTCACAACCCAGGATTTGATGTTTTGGTCGGAACAGGCCACTCCAAAATCGCGAAATAAAATATTCTGCACTGCGAAAACCGGAGTCTGTCCGGTTTACGGTTGAGGCACAAACTTTAATTAATACTTCGTTGTCTTTTGGTTTTGGATTGGCAACCTCCATCAACCTGGCAACTTCCGGAGGCCCGTAATTTGTATATACAATTGCTTTCATAGTTTCATCTTTCTTTCTAAAATTCATGCTGTCTTTCACTTTCCAACTTCGTTCCGGTGCTTCACGAAGAAACGGATTTTTGTACACTTACCAGTCAGCAAGGCAAAAAGGGAATACGATCAGGATGTTCAGTAAGCGGAGAACAGTAAAAAATTAACCATGGATTCATGCTTTATTTCGTTGCATTAAACATTTTGAACAAAATTCAAACCCGCAACGAACCGCGGAAACCACGAGCGGCATAGTAAGATTCTGCACCGTTATGATAGACAAAGACAGTATTGTACCGGCGGTCACAAAAGAGGGCACCGCCGAGACTTCGGATATCAGAAGGTGTTTTGATCCAGCTGGATGTTTTTGTATCGTATTCCCCAAATTGCTGCAGCTCCCGGTATTGATCTTCCGTTAAAAGATCAATGTTCATAGCCGCGGCCGCATCCATCACGTTATTTGCAGGTATATGTTCTTTCCTTGCTTCAAGCGCTTTGCGGTCGTAACACAGACTCCGCCGGCCTTTGGGACTTTCTGCAGAACAATCATAAAAAATATATTCATCCGTCTTTTTATCATAACCAACAACATCCGGTTCTCCGCCTGTTCTTTCCATTTCGTGAAGCGACCATAATTTTTCGGCATTCGCCTGTTTGCCGGAAAAGCAGGCCTGCAACTTTTCTTCAACTTTTACCCACTGAAGACCTTTGTGGCGCTTTATGTTTTTCTCAAAACGGGATTTTAATGTGCGGAATAGTTCATTAAAGAGTTCCGGCGATATTTTATTTTTATTGTTCTTATTGTTGTTCATGCTTTTACCTGGTTTTAATTTATCTCAGGCACTACCATCAGGCTGTTGCCTGGCTTTGGAAAGGTATTAAATTTCCTGGCGGGCAACAAGACTGTGTTATCCATTTGAACAATTCTTGTAAAGGGGACATTTCACAGTGTCAACAGGTGTTTCCGGAAGCATCAAATCAATGAAAAACACTTACACTTCATAGAACAATGGTCCGGCGCTTATTCCCCGAAAGAAGTAGCTAGAATTGACCTTAAATTAGTACCTGGTTTTCCGGTGTTGCAACTCCTGGCGATTGTGTTTTAACCACAGAGAAGAAGAAGTTTTTCGCAGAGAGGCGAAGAGCGGGATGCTTGTTATTGAGTAGCCCGGATACACTCTGCTCGTTTTTCTCAATGATTAAACCAGCCCCGGGCGCAGCGAGTCCTGCCTGTGTGGGACGAGCGGAGCACGGGCAGGCCGGTGGATGCGGAGAAATGGGCATCGCTCCTCATCCGGAGAACCTGTTGACAAAATCAGTATGCTTTCGGGAAGACCAATAACTCATCATTCAACGTTATCAACCTTAACTTTTAACAGCTTGAAGGGATGGTTCAGGCACCTCTTCCTGAGGCAGCGGCAGGGAAGGAGCTCCAAATTCCACCGGAACCCTTATCTTCGCCAACTCAGAAACTTGCATGTCAGAGATTATCAGTATACCATCCGGATTGGGAAAAAGGGAAGTGTACCATACACTTTTTCCCCAGCTTCGCGCTCTCGTTGATGGCGAACGGGATGTGATTG
>DAORHY010000215.1:0-6433 GCA_035438225.1 Bacteroidia bacterium | reverse complement strand
GCAGGAATGCTCCGATAATCAACTACAAGATCCTGGTAGCCGAACATCGTTCCACGTTCCGTTAGCATGACATTCGGATTTCCGGCATCACGGACTTTTTTTACAGCGAACTTCATTGCATCGGCGGAGAGAAACTGACCTTTTTTAATATTTACGGTTTTTCCTGTTTTTGCTGCTGCAACCAGCAGATCTGTTTGCCTGCACAAAAATGCAGGAATCTGAAGAACATCGGCTACACTGGCTGCAAAAGCAGCTTCCGAGCTCTCGTGGATATCGGTTACAACAGGAACGATCATTTGTTTTTTCACCAATGCAAGCACATCCAGGGCTTCCTGATCTCCAATACCGGTAAAGGAATCGATTCGTGTCCGGTTGGCTTTCCGGTAGCTGGCTTTAAAAATATAAGGAATACCCAGGCGGTCTGTAATTTCTTTTATCCTGCCTGCTATTCCCAGGCACATCTCCGGACTTTCTACCACACAGGGACCAGCCATGAGGAAAAAATTCCCGGAGTCTAAATTTCGAAGGTGTGGAATTGTGCTGAGCATGGATTATAAATATTTCCTCAAAGATACAAAAGCTCCCTGAGCTCTTCCGGATTTTGAATTTAGCCATCCGCTAAGAAAAGGACTCTCCAGGCCGAGAAGCCAGTTTCCGGCCAGATTTAATTTGTAGGATAAACCCAGTTGCCACAATGTATACCCGCCATACCCTGCAATCACACCGAACTGATGACGGTTATTTATTTTCCGTTCGAACCTACACCATCCGTGTGGTAAATAGGAAGTAAAAAAAACATGATCGAGGCCGATTGAAATTCCGGTTTTATCATCCGGCAATTCTTTGCGGTAGGAAACAGATAACCGGGCAGGGAGTTTACAAGAATAAGATCCTTTACTGCGTCGGGTTAAGAATCCCCTGACATACGTACTGTCTGAAGAAACCGGTGTACGGATACTGTCTGAAAAATCGAAAAGTGAAGTCGCATCAATCCCTTCAAATTTGAAATTGCTATCTGCAGGAACACTATAGGATTGATCAGAGAATTGGATGAATCCAAAGTTTTGGAGGCGGAAAGAGAATTCGTTTTTTTGTTCGTCAGTGTAGCTAGCGGCAAATTGCAGGGAGCCTCCCGTGCCATTGAATGCACCCAGGTTACTTTTTAATGAATCGCTGCCCCTTAAGGTCAAATCAAAATCAATATCTAGGTATTCGCCATCGGCGGAAGTAAAAAGTGATGCACGGTCAGAATGGAGGGCTTGAAATTTTTGACCTTTATTAAAACCGATTCCGAATTCATATTTTAATATTCCGTGACCGCAGGAATATTCTCGTTGAAGCCCGAAGAGTATCTGTTGATAATGCAATAGGAAGAAATCAAATTTTCCCAGTTCAGCTTGTCGTCCGGCATAGGCTGAATTTCCTTTAAAATAAATTTCGAACGCATCTCTGGTGAATTCAGCATGAAGGTGATCCTGGTCAACGAGACTGACAAACCACGAAAATCCGGGTTTGTGTAGAAATGAATTTATTTTCCGGGTATAAGTTATCGAATACCCCGCATCTGCTCCCAGCCGATTTACAGGAAACAGTTGTTTGCTTACTGTATTTTTCATGTCACGATCAATGAACCCGGCGAGGAAATAAGTTCGCGCCAGATGATTGGTAATGGCATCGCTTGAAAACTGGTAGCCTGCATTTATTTCTATTTTGGAAGAAAATGATTTTTCCTGATTGAACGGATCATCAGATGACCCTGCAAGAAGTGCTTCCGGAGCCAAAAGGAAGAAGAGAAAAAGGAGTGGGTTCGTTTTCAACAAATCAACGAATTGAATAAATACCGTCAGCAATCAATTTCAGGTCGAGATGGTAGCTTGAATACATCTGAACAAGGTCGGGATAGGAGGGTGTGGTAAATTTAGCTTTGATTGCCATCCGCCTTGCATCCAGCAAATTTTGCTTTCTCGTTTCATCCAGCGGAATTGGAATTGCAGTCCGCACTGATGAAATCACTTTCAAATCACTGTCAACTGCAGCCTGAGCAATACGCGATGGAACCAATAAAGAATCTGTAACTGATCCGGATTCATTGATCAGCAATAACTGCAGGTCCATTTCAAAAGGGAAACCGTTATCGGCAAGTAATGTGAATGTTGACAACCCAACAGGTTCGAGGTCAAACAAATCATGAACATCGATTTCCTGGGTGTCGGTTAGCATGACCTGGTTCAGTGCAAAACGCAGTGGCATGTTCAATCGAAGATGTGTTTTCACCAGGTGGTCACGATACAGAAAATCAGTACTTCCGGAAACATTTCCAAGTGGATTCAGACTGAAATCTGTACCGTAGTTAAATCGGTCGGGGAGATTCTCAATCAAGGCCAATAAATTACTGTTGGAATTGTCGAGATGAATGTTGTGATACGTCGGAATCACGGGGTCAGATGCTATTCCGGTCTCTGTCGATCTGTTGAGGTTGATAAAACGATTCAAGACATTCGGTGCTGTTAAGGCTACCGTGTTGCCGGTATTTTCATTCAGGGAAATGAAAGAACTAACAAGGGCCTGAATTTCTGCTCCGAGGCCATTCTCAATTTCAAGGTCCATGGTCAGGCTGTCCAGTTTGATATTTCCACTACGGATAAGGCGTCCGACTCCGACGAAAGCATCGCTGGTTTGATGGATTGTTTTTTGTCCGAGATATCCCCGTCCGTATTCCGGAACCAAGGCGGAGATAGTAGTGTTCAGGTTGATCAGGGTATCTCCATTCTGGATTGAAAACGAAACCCCGGCAGGATCAGACAATGCTTCAATATTATAATAGGCCGTATTGGTTTGAGTTCCTGTCGCACCGGTCAGATCCACGAGGTACCCGTCAAGATCATAGGTGCCGCTGAAGATGCCCGGATCCGAAACCGAACCCGAATCCACAAATTCCTGTACCTTGAAAGGCAAGCCATCTTTAAAGGCTTTTGGAATTAGATAGGTAACTTTTACTTTCGTTGGAAGGGTATTCCGGATGTCCAGTGTGATTTTACCGGAACGAATCAGTACTTCCGTCAGCAAAGGCCCGGATATTCCAAGGGCAATATTATTATTGATTGAATAAAAAGGGGTGTTCGGTTGCACAACATAGGCAGGATATTGCCAAATATTCAGAGTTTTTAATGTGGTATCGGGGATGATGAAAAGAGAGTCGGGATTTAGTTTGAATACTTCAGAATCATAAACAAGTCGAACAGAACCATCTGGATTATCCTCCTGGAGTGAATCTGCAATCAGGTTGTCAAGAGTGAGAGCAGCCTGAAGAATGGGCCCTTTGACAGCCACGTCCCATTGAGGTCTCTCATTTTCCTTTTTGCAGGAAAAGCTGAGGAACAGCGAGATAACTAGGAAATAAAGAATGCCGTTTTTCACAGATAATTTTACTGTGTAAATATGCAAAAAATAAATCAGATCTGTCTTCCGGCTTGTCATGGCAGGGTCAGAGTTGGACCTGGAAATCTCCGCCCGGACGATGGTTTGCGCCCTGATTTTTAAAACAATTGGATCATGCTGGCGGCAATTCTGGTCTTCTGAATATTTCTATATTTGGTTCCTGGATTCATACTATGATCAGTATTTCGCCGAAGAATTCGAGTGTTCCATGGTTGTTTTTACTATTCATAATTGCTGCTTATGTCAACATCGGAGCATTCGACAAACTGAACAAACGACCTCAGGGTCCGCATCAATGGGCGCAATGCGACCGCGCTTCCGTAGCACTAAATTTTTACCAGGAAAGCATGGATATTTTTCATCCGCGGGTTCACAATAAAATTAACGGAAGCGGAATAACAGGACTTGAATTTCCTGCTGTTAATTTTCTCGTGGCGATTGCATACAAAATATTCGGATTTCATGAATATATCTATCGGCTCATTGTTGCACTGTTCTTTTTCACCGGACAATTTTTTGCTTTAAAAATTGCCAGAGAATACATTCAGAATGGTTTTCTTGCCATCCTCACCGTTTTACTATTCACATTCTCGCCGGTGCTTGTTTTTTATACATTCAATTTTATTCCCGATATGGTTAGCCTTGGATTAGCCATGATTGCCTGGTATTTTTTTATTCAATTCAGAAAAGGGAAAGGTGTACATTACAGGCGTTGGTTGCAATTTGTTCTTGTATTTTCCTGTCTGATAAAAATTACAATCGTACTGGTTGTAGGAACCATGGTTTTTCTGTGGTACTTCGAAAAACGGAAGAAGGAGCAAAACCCATGGTCCGCACTGACTTCAAAAGAAATGCTTGGATGGACTGGACTGACGCTTTTGCCTGTCATTCTGTGGTACGTATATGCATCCTGGCTGAATACATCGTACCGTGCCGGTTTTTTTCTCCTGCATCCCAAGCCCATTCACTCAGTAAATAATTTTATCGAAACTCTCCGCACTGTATGGACGGAACATGGTCTTCAATATTATCCTGTACCCGTTTACATGTTGATACTGACAGTCTTTCTGATCATGGTATTCATGAAAACAAAAACCGAACCTTTTTTAAGAAGGGTTGTTTTACTATTGTTTCTAATGTTTACTGTATTTTTTATAGTGATGGGCCCGCAGCTGATCGATCATGATTATTACATTATCACATTTTTACCTTTCTTTTTTTTCAGCCTTGTGTTGATCGTCAACTGGCTTGAGCGGACCATTTTGATGAAAACATGGACGATAATAACAGCCCTGCTTGCTTTTATTTTTCTTACGAATTACTCCATGATCCAGTCAAAAAAAGATCTTCGGTCACGTTATAATCCGGAATCCTGGCAGTACGGGAACAAAGTCATGAACCGGTATTTTGAACTCGAGTCCGCGTTGAGAGCATCCGGAATAAAAAGGGAAGACCGGGTTGTTTCATATCAAGACCTCACTTCAAATTCTTCCTTGTACCTGATGAATCAATATGGGATGACGCTTTCAGAAAAAGATTCATTGGTAGTGCAAAGGCCGGTTTTTCAAAGTGTAAAATTTGCAATCCTGAACGAACAGGTGACTGAACAAACAGTTTTTTTACAGCCCTACCTTGGCAAACTGATACTTTCAAAAGACGGAATATGGGTGTATGCATGGAACCCTGAAAAAAGAGAGTCTCAGTAACCGTATTTTTGTTTCCATCGTTGGGACAGGAATTGCCGGAGTTCACTCTCCCTGGGATTTTGCCCCGGATCATACAATTTACTTCCTTTAATTTCCTGTGGAAGAAATTCCTGTCCTGCAAAATTTCCATCTTTGGAATGATCGTAATTGTACCCTTTGCCGTAACCAAGTTCTTTCATCAGCCGTGTTGGAGCATTCCTGATGTTTAAAGGAACCGGTAAATCTCCGGTTTTATCCACAAGTGCAAGTGCATCTTCGATTGCCATGTAAGACGCATTGCTCTTGGGAGAGCCGGCAAGATAAATGGCAGTTTGCGAAAGGATGATCCTGCTTTCCGGAAAACCAATCCTCTGACAGGCTTCAAAACAGGCATTTGCAATGACCAGGGCTGTTGGATTCGCATTGCCAATATCTTCAGAAGCCAGAATGAGCATTCGTCTTGCAATAAACAAAGGGTCCTCACCACCTCGGACCATGCGGGCCAGCCAATACACTGCTGCATTTGGATCGGAACCGCGCATGGACTTGATAAAGGCGCTGATAATATCGTAATGTTGTTCACCGCCCTTATCATAAAGAGCAGTTTTTTCCTGCGCGATTTCCTGGACAAGAGAATTCGTGATGACTGCTTCTTCAATCAAGGAAAAGGAATTTACAACAAGCTCAAATAGATTCAATAATTTCCGTGCATCACCACCGGACAAACGGATCAATGATTCCGTTTCTTTCAATTGAATGTTTCGGGTTTTTAAAAGCGGATCAGACTGAATGGCCTGGTTTAGAATCCTGACCAAATCTTCACGGCTCAACTCCTTCAAGACATAGACCTGGCACCTTGACAAAAGAGGAGAAATGACTTCAAAGGACGGATTTTCAGTTGTGGCTCCGATTAAAGTCACCAGTCCTTTTTCAACGGCTGCAAGCAGTGAATCCTGCTGGCTTTTACTAAACCTGTGGATTTCATCGATAAACAAGATCGGGCTTCCCGGTATTTCTTTCAATTCTGTTGCATAGCGCGCTGCTTTTTCAATGATTTCACGGACATCCTTGACACCGGAACTGACTGCACTCAAATTGTAAAATGGACGTTTCAATTGTCTTGCAATGATTCCGGCAAGTGTCGTTTTTCCAACTCCCGGTGGACCCCAGAAAATTATTGATGGAATAATATTGGCAAGTATTGATCTCCGCAAAGCGGCACCCTCACCAATCAAATGATCCTGGCCAATATAATGGTCAAGATCAACAGGTCGCATTCGTTCGGCTAAGGGAGTCATGGAAAGTGTTTG
>DAORHY010000214.1:0-6462 GCA_035438225.1 Bacteroidia bacterium | reverse complement strand
ATTTTTTCAGCCGTACCGGTGAAATAGTCAAATTTTCGGGGTCTGATAACAGGAGATTGCCCCGTTCTGCTTTGGCTTTTTTCAATGTGTACATCATTTTCAGACGAATCTGATCGGGATGTACGTGACGCGCTGTGCGTAAAAGCCTGAGAAGTTTCATTCGGATTAAAATCTAAATACACCCTGTACACTACGAATATAGGCATTTAACCGTAACCTATTTTGGGTTTCAGATGAACATTAAAGCCGGCACAGACCGGATTATTTGTCTAAAAATTCAAAGACTGCTGTATAACTGAAAAATACTTTGTGAAAAATCCGGTTGGCGGAATGTAATCCGGTAAGGATTTTGAATAACCGCTGTAATTTTTTCTTCAAGTTCGCTGAGATCGCCGGTTTTATAAACGATTGTCCCCTGGGGTCGTGGAACGCAATCACTTGCTATTGCCGGAATACCCGCTGCCAGAGCTTCCCGGAGAGAAAGGGCATCTCCGTCAGACCAGGTTGTCCGGAGAAGCATTTTACACGAGGCAAGAACAGGAAGAATGTCAAAAGGTTCATTTATAAAAATCATCCGTATTCCGGTTTGCTTCTGAACACGGTCCATTTTTGGGGAGTAAAATGATGTCATGGTACCATTCGGATCAATGAGCAACAACATCCATCCTTTTAAATTTATTTTTTCATGGATCCGCGGAAGCACTTCAAGAATCTGGTCAAATCCGTACAGATCTTTCCCTTCATGCAAGGTTGGTCGTCCCGGTTCGTGAAAGGACAAGGACAGGATGATGTTGGGATACGCCTGCAATTCCGCTTTGAACCATTCGGGAACCGGAGGGTTCTCAATGGATGGCAGGTAGGCGGGGATCACGGAAATCTTATCACGAAAATTCCCGGGAAAGGGAGATGGCTCCTGGACAAAAATAATCCGGTCTGCATCTTTCATGATCTGCAGCGTGGCTTTGTTTTCCAAATCCCTTAGGTTGTGCTGTGTATACACCAGTTTTTTTCCAAGCACTTTCGATATTTTTCCCAACCAGGATTTAAGCGGTTTACTGATATGGATGTGGATGATGTCTGCGGTGAACAGTTCATACAGCAGCCTGAACCAATTGCCGCTTTGTTTAGATTTTCCAAACCACCTTCTTTTCCTCAGATCGAGAACCGATAGGCGAAGGCCCTGAGCATTTTCTGAGAGTTGCAACAAGCGGGACAAATGCACGGATACGCCACCGGGCGGAGGCGGCATTGGACCGATGAGTAAAACTTTTCTAATGTCCCTACCCATTTCCCTTTTGGATTCTGTTGATCAGATCAAGATAATGATTCACTGCTTTCGCTGCGGTAAATTCGGAAGCCCTCTGCCGGAGAAATGCTCTGTCGGCAGGATTCTTCAACGCTTGTAGAATTGCTTCTGCCATTTTTTCCGCATTCCCGACAGGAACAAGTTTCCCATATTTTCCGTCCTGCAGAATTTCAGCTGCACCCCCCGGACAATCCGTGCTGACCACCTGGCATCCTGCTGCCATGGCCTCCACCAACACAAACGGCAACCCTTCGTATTTTGAACTGAGCACAAATACGGAGGCATAGTTCATCATGGACATTGGATTTGAAATGAAACCCGGCAGACTGATATCCTCTTTCATTTGCAATTCTTCCGACAGTTCCTCCAGTTGCTTTCTCTCCTCCCCTTCTCCAAGAATAATGAGTCTTGCTTCTTTTTGATTGCGGACAAAAGCAAAGGCCCTGATCAGCGTTGAAAAATCTTTACCCGGTGTTAATCTTCCGGCAGCGATAACTACCGGGACCTCCGCATTGTTAAAGAATGGGTGAACAGGAACAGGACAATCGAATGCCGGCAGGCCATTTGGCAGTACCGGATTGAAGATGACATCCACCCTACCGTTTAATTCCGGGAAACAGTTCGTAAAATCCATTGCACTTGCCGTGGAAACTGCTGCTACCGCTGCAGCAAGAGGAAAGTATTTTTTTACAAGCAGACGAAGCAGGAGGTTACGGATTCCGGAAGCAGGCACGTTGACGGAAAATACACTCTGTTCATTCAGAATCACAGGAACCCTGCTTCGGTGACGGTGCAGGGTCATCAATACCATCAGCTGAACATGTGTTTGAATGGCGATGATAATTTCCGGTTGTGCCTCTTTCAGGTAATTTGCAAATGCTTTTCCGGCCTTGCGTGTTCTTTTTGCGTGCAAATCCACAATGCGTACTTCTTTGCGAAGGTCAGCAATGAATTCCCCTTCTGCATTTACCATCACCACATCCGTTCTGATTCCACGCGAAGAGAATTCATTTGCCAGGTGAACGGCAGCCCGCTCTGCACCACCCATTCTTAAACTGCCGATAACGATGGCCAGGTGTGAGACCGGATTCACGCGGATTCCTCCTGTTCTGATTTGTATTCTGCGGAATTAAAAATATTCCAGAATCTTGCTCCAAGCAGCATCCCGAGACCTATTGAAAAAGACTTATGATAAAAAGAATGATAAAACAGAAAGATCATCGGAATCATGGTGATAAAAATGTAGAGGCATGACTTCATTCTGTCCCCTTCGATATTGCGATCTACCGCAGTCCGGAACATAAAGATCAGCCCAAGAAATGAAATCAGACCGGGCAAACCCCAGTAGATCCACAATTGAAAAAACGCATTGTGCGCAGCCATGGCAACATCCGTCGTGAAGCGGTTTGTAATTCCCGCAGAAACGGCCCATCCGTGCCAGTAGTTTCCCGCACCGATTCCGGTAATGGCATACTGATCAATATTGTTGAGAACTGCCGTATAAACTTTTGTTCTTGAATCGGTCTCCTGCAACTCAGCGAAGCGGAGAATAGAACCCAGGCGTACCCAGACTACATCGGGAACGGCAATAAATAAAAAAATGATCAGGATCAGAGATGGGAAAACCCATGAACGGAGATTAATTTTTGATTTGTAAACAAAAATCAGAATGGAAACAAAGAAAATGATTGCTCCTGTCCGTGATGCAGGAAGAAACACACCCAGTATCGAGGGCACCGTCAGGATCATGAGTGTGATGCGCTTCCACCGTACCGGCTCGAAATACATCCAGATTAAACCGATCAGTGCACCGATGGATGAGAAGTAAGATATATCATTCAGATTTCCACGCAGAAAGAATGTCTCAAAAGCCTGTATCCGTGCTCTCGATGCATCATAAAAACCGTCTGCGGAAAAGGAACGCAGGAGAGGCACCGTTCCAAAAATCAGGATTACGGATTGAAAAGCACTGGCAAGAATGAAAGTAAACAATGCAATATCGAATGCTGTTTTGTCGCGGCAGAGTACCGCTATGCAAAAAATTCCCAGCGTCATGTTGAGATACCTGAAAATAAATTCATACGATGGAAACGGGTGAATGGTCTCCATAAAAATACAGACGACAGCAAAGACTACAGAGGCAATGAAATATTTTCCGGAAAAAAGCCGTAGCAAAGTCTTCAACCGCGTCAATCCGATGTAAAACAAGGTACATCCGAAAATCAGGAAGGGCGTGCTTGCTGTGCCGAGGTAAGGAAGATTCGCTTCAAAGTAAATACTGAATACCATCAGGAAAATCAATATCCTGTCGAAGACAGAAGACCTGATTTCCAGGGAAGGCTTAAGAACTACCGGTTCAATCACAAGGCGAATTTAGGAATTCCGCCCTGATTAGACTCAAAGAATATGCCCGGTGGAATATTTTGATTTTTGAGTAAGAATGCACTACTGAAAAAATCAAATTCCATATTAAAAAACTACGGAGTCCATCTAAAAAGCGCTCGCTGAAATTTTCATTCTCTTCTTAATAAACCGGTAACCAATCACATTCAGAAGTATGAGTCCCAGCGATGACGCAATTGAGGCTCCGAGAATCCCGAACGCCGGAATCAGAATGATGTTGAGGACCGACTGCACTCCAAATGCAGCAAGGTAAAAGACGAGAAACATTTTCTGGTTGCCAGTCATGGTCAGGAGTCCGCCGACCATACCTGTAACTGCATTCACCAGTTGTCCGATGATGAGGATCACGAGGGGCAGGTAAGCCGCCGAAAAAGATTCGCCAAAAAATCCGAGCAATAATTTACCACCGGCAAAAAGGACGATGGCTATCGGAATGGTGATGAGAAGGATTTGCCGTGAACCTTCGTGCACAAGTTTTTGCAAGCGTATGACCTGGCGCTTCTCCCATAGCGCTGCAATTTTGGGCATGAAAACATAGTCTGTAACCGAAAGGCCAAGCGCCACAAGTGTGGATATTTTCACAGCAGCGCCGTAAATGCCTGCTTTCGTGTTCCCAAGAAAATAGCTGATGAACAGAATGTCACTCTGTTTTAACAACATATTGAGAAGAGTAGTAATAAAAATAAGTGCAGAAACACTCGTCCAAAGCCCAGGGCGCGAGATTCCATCTGCTTCCGGGACCAGCTGGCTGACTGTTCTTCCGGCCTTTTTATTGATGAAAATACAGACCGCAACAGTACAGATCAGGTTGATCATCATCGCGGCATCTACAGAAAGCTTATGGTTGCTGGTGTAATAATAAAGGCAGCCTGCGCTGATGAATATTGGCAGTAAGATATAAACCGGCAACATCGAAATTTTAATTTGTTGCAGGGCTCTCAAAACCGAACCCGCCTGGTAGATGAACGCCAGGAAAGGCAACAGCAGGACAGCCCAGAACAGTCCTTCCGAAAATCCGATGTTGAACTTTTTGGCATTTGCCAGGAGAAATACAAACAATCCGATACTGCAAATAATGGAAATGAATGTGATCAGCCGGTAGGAGAAACGAATGAATCCATGCACGGCGCCGTTTTCCTTTTTTGCAATTGCCGACGGGATGAAACGCAATGCACTTGTATCCATTCCAAACAGGCTAATCGCCAGCAGAACATTGACAATGGTGATGATAACGGTATAATCCCCATATGCTTTTGGCCCCATGAGCCTGGCCAGCAACACCTGGCTCAGGTAAATCAGGAGTAGTCCCAGTACTCGAAACACAAATGAATGTGAAATGGGCTTTACTATCCCATCCGGATTCTTGTATCGTGTAAACAGGTTCAAAACTTGCTCCATGGGTGTTTTCATCAGTTTGACGACGGAATATCTGATGATCTGAGTTTACTTACTTGTTGCTCCGCAAAAATCCAGAATTACTTTATCACTGGCCATGGTAATCGAACGGAATTCTTTGTGCGCGACAAGGAAGACAATAATATCGGCTTCCATCACCGCTTTTAACGTATCGGTTATTTCAAGCTCTGCATGCTTCCGGATATTCGGTTCAACAGCCATCACTTTGAACTTTTCAGCTTCCAGTTCCTGATAAATCTCAAGCGCCGGTGACTCCCGTAAGTCGTCGATGTCTTGCTTGTAAGAAAGTCCCATACAGGCGATCATGGGAATCCTGCCTTTGTCTTTCTGGAATTTCTTGGCGGAGGCTTTAATTTTTTTTACCACCCATTCCCGTTTGTAATTATTTATCAAACGCGCCTGTTTGATTATCCTGGACTCCGCAGGAAATTCTGAAACGATGAACCAGGGATCAACGGCGATGCAATGTCCTCCGACCCCCGGACCCGGTTTGAGGATCCGCACACGAGGATGCTTGCTTGCGAGGTCGATAAGTTCATTTACATTAATGTCTGCTTTGTCGCAAATCATCGACAATTCATTAGCAAAAGCGATGTTGACATCACGGTAGGCATTTTCAACAAGCTTGCACATTTCCGCTGTGCGGGAATTCGTCCGGTGCAGATTGCCGCGGACAAATTTTGAATAAAATTGAACGGCCGCTTCTGTGCTGGCTTCATCGATCCCTCCGATCACACGGTCGTTTTGCTGCAATTCATAAATGACACTGCCCGGCAATACGCGTTCAGGACAATAGGCAATCCAGATTTTATCTTTCAATTCGGGACGTTCTCTGAAAATAATCTTCGCCATTTTTTCCGTGGTCCCGACAGGGCTGGTGGATTCAATGATGAAGAGGTTTCCCGATTTCAGGTGCGGTAAAATCATTCGGGTTGCCTTCTCGACAAAAGATAAATCCGGTTGGTGATTTCCTTTAAAGGGTGTGGGAACCGCTACGAGAAAAACATCTGCAGGTTTGACCTGAGTAGAAGCCAACAAGTGTCCCCGTTGAACTCCATAATGAACCAGTCCTTCCAGATCCGGTTCAACAATATGGATTTTGCCCTTGTTTATGGTGTCCACAACGGAGCGCTTTACGTCCACTCCATTTACGGTAATACCTTTGGAGGCAATCAATGCTGCTGTGGGGAGGCCAATGTACCCGAGGCCCATTATCGTTACATTCATAATCACTATTTTCAAAACAAAATCAACCTGCACCCATTCAAAGTGCGACGGCTCAGGCGTTGCCTTTGTGAATACTTAAAATAATGTCCGCGATCTGCCTGCAGGCAGTT
>DAORHY010000213.1:0-6475 GCA_035438225.1 Bacteroidia bacterium | reverse complement strand
CCGGGTCACGTTGACTTCACCGTAGAAGTTGAGCGTTCCCTCCGGGTACTGGATGGTGCTGTTGCTCTTTTTTGTGCCGTGGGTGGTGTTGAGCCTCAATCTGAAACCGTATGGCGTCAGATGAATAAATACAACGTTCCCCGTATTGGTTTCGTCAATAAGATGGACCGTGCAGGTGCGAACTTTTTAAATGTTGTACAGCAGGTAAAAGAACGTCTTCACGGAAATCCGGTTCCGCTTCAACTTCCGATCGGATCTGAGGATATGTTCAAAGGTGTGGTTGACCTGATTTCCAACAAAGCCATTATCTGGCACGATGAAACCAAGGGTGCAACTTTTGACGAAGTTCCCATTCCGATCGATATGCAGGCCGAGGTGAATCACTGGCGTGCAAACCTGGTGGAAGCCGTTGCTGAATTCGACGATCACCTGATGGAGAAGTTTTTCGAGAATCCGAATTCCATCACGGAAGATGAACTGCGAGTGGCAATCCGTAAGGCAACCATCGCAATGAAGATCACTCCGTTGATGTGTGGTTCTGCATTTAAGAACAAAGGTGTTCAGGCAATGCTTGACGGCGTTATTCAATACCTTCCGGCTCCGACCGATGTAGCTGCCGTAAAAGGTATCAATCCTGAAACTGACCAGGAAGAAGAACGCAGACCCGATCCCAAGGATAAATTTGCCGCGCTTGCATTTAAGATCATGACAGATCCTTTCGTAGGACGTCTGGCATTCTTCCGTGTCTATTCCGGTCGCCTGGATGCAGGAACCTACGTGTTGAATGCACGTTCGAATAAGAACGAGCGTATTTCCCGTATCATCCGCATGCATGCCAACAAACAAAGCCCAATCGACTTTATTGAAGCGGGTGACATTGGTGCGGCTGTTGGTTTTAAAGAAATCAAAACCGGAGACACCCTGTGTGATCCGAACAATCCAATTGTACTTGAGTCCATGAGCTTCCCTGTACCGGTTATCGGTCTTGCGGTTGAACCCAAGACTCAGGCGGATATGGATAAAATGGGTATGGCTCTCGCAAAACTTGCCGAAGAAGATCCCACATTCCGGGTACACACCGATGAAGAGACAGGGCAGACTGTAATCTCCGGAATGGGAGAATTGCACCTTGAAATCATCGTGGATCGTCTGAAGCGTGAATTTAAAGTTGAATGCAACCAGGGTGCTCCTCAGGTGAACTATAAAGAAGCACTTACAGCAGGTACGAATCACCGTGAAGTGTACAAAAAGCAAACCGGTGGCCGTGGTAAATTTGCGGACATCCAGTTTGAAATTTCACCCGCTGATAAAGAATGGCTGGAAAAAGGACATACAGGCCTTCAGTTCGTGAATGAAATTACCGGTGGTAACATTCCCCGTGAATTTGTTCCTTCTGTTCAAAAAGGTTTTGAACAGGCGATGAACAACGGACCATTGGCAGGCTACCACCTGGACAGCATGAAGGTCCGACTGTTTGACGGGTCGTATCACTCCGTTGACTCCGATGCCTTGTCATTTGAAATTTGTGCAAAGATTGGATTCCGTGAAGCTGCTTCGAAAGCGAAGCCGGTATTGATGGAGCCCATCATGAAAGTAGAAGTAGTGACTCCGGATCTGTACATGGGAGATGTGATGGGTGACTTGAACAAGCGACGCGGCCATCTCGAAGGTATGGATACACGTGCAGGTGCACAGGTCATTAAAGCAAAAGTTCCACTGTCTGAAATGTTTGGTTATGTGACATCGCTCCGTACCATTACTTCGGGTCGTGCTTCTTCAACTATGGAATTCTCTCACTATTCAGAATGCCCGCGCAGTCTGGCAGAAGAGGTAATTGCCAAAGCAAAGGGCAAGTCCAAAACAGAAAAAGTTGGTTAATCAAAATACAGAGTATCCAATCCATATAAACGTTCTTTCATCATGTCTCAGCGAATCCGCATCAAATTAAAATCTTACGATCACAATCTGGTTGACAAATCAGCCGAGAAGATCGTGAAAACTGTGAAGATCACAGGAGCAGTAGTGAACGGTCCTATTCCGTTACCGACTGACAAGAAGATCTTTACTGTTCTTCGTTCCCCGCACGTGAACAAGAAAGCACGTGAACAGTTTCAGTTGTGTTCTTACAAACGCCTGCTGGACATCTATAATTCCTCTGCTAAAACAGTGGATGCCCTGATGAAACTGGAGTTGCCGAGCGGTGTAGAAGTTGAAATCAAAGCGAGTTAATAAAAAGTAATAAACATAAAATGGCGAATGTCTGAACCGGAAGGTTCAAACCGCTGGCCAAAAAACGAAAAACCATGTCTGGAATTATCGGAAAAAAAATCGGAATGACCAGTGTCTTCGGTGCTGAAGGGAAATACATTCCCTGCACGGTGATACAGGCCGGACCGTGCGTTGTGACGCAGGTAAAGACAAAAGAGACAGACGGCTACGAAGCTGTTCAGCTTTCTTTTGACGAGAAGAAGGATAAACATACGCCCAATGCCATGAAAGGGCATTTCAAAAAGACAAACACGACTCCGAAGCGTAAAGTGATCGAGTTTCGCGAATTTCCCGAGCAACCTGCTTTGGGATCTGAAGTGAAAGTGGATTTATTCGTTGAAGGTGAATATGTAAACGTTGTTGGAACCAGCAAGGGAAAAGGCTTCCAGGGAGTTGTTCGCCGTCACCACTTCTCGGGTGTTGGTGGTCAGACGCATGGTCAGCACAATCGTTTGCGTGCTCCGGGTTCACTCGGTGCATCGTCGGATCCTTCCCGTGTAATGAAAGGCATGCGTGCTGCAGGACACATGGGAGCTTCCCGTATTAAGATCCAAAATCTTGAAGTATTAAAAGTAATCCCTGAGCAAAATTTGCTGGTCATCAAAGGAGCAGTTCCGGGACATAAAGGTTCATATGTAATCGTTGAGAAATAACATGGAATTAGCAGTTGTCAATACAACCGGAAAAGAAACCGGGAAGAAAGTGAAGCTCAGTGACCAGATTTTTGGTATCGAGCCGAACGACCACGCGATTTATCTTGACGTGAAGCAGTTTCTCGCGAATCAACGTCAGGGTACGCACAAGTCGAAGGAGCGCGCAGAAATTGCCCGCACAACGAAGAAACTGAAGCGTCAAAAAGGAACTGGCGGAGCACGTGCAGGTTCCATGAAGTCGCCATTGTTTGTTGGCGGTGGACGTGTCTTCGGACCGCGCCCGCGTGATTATTCATTCAAACTGAACAAGAAACTTAAGCACCTGGCTTGCCTGTCGGCGCTCAGCTACAAAGCAAAAGCACAGGGAATCTCTATCCTTGAGAATTTCACGATGGATTCGCCCAAGACAAAAGGGTATACCGACATCCTGAAGAATCTCAATTTATCAGACAAGAAAACATTGGTTGTGTTGCCTCAGCACGATAACAATATTTATCTGTCTTCAAGAAATTTACAAAGAAACAAAGTCACTACAGCGGCTGAATTGAATACATACGATGTGATGAATGCACAGACCATCGTACTTGTTGAAGGTTCCGTTCCTGTTCTGGAAAATAGATTTTTAGCAAAATGAGCATCCTGAAGAAGCCCCTCATCACTGAGAAGATGACCAAAGCAGGTGAAAAGCTGGGTCAGTATGGTTTTGTTGTTGATAAAAAGGCGAACAAAATCCAGATTAAACAGGCCATCGAAAAAATGTATAATGTCACTGTTGAAGAAGTCAACACGATGACTTATGCAGGGAAACGTAAAACACGTTATTCCAAAACCGGTGTCCAGGTAGGAAATACAGGTTCATTCAAGAAAGCAGTGGTTACCCTGAAAAAAGGTGAAGCCATTGATTTCTACAGCAACATTTAATTATTAGGAGAGAAGCAACATGGCAGTAAGAAAACTTCGCCCCACAACACCGAGCAATCGTCACACGACGGTTGACTCCTATGACGATATCACCGCATCGCGTCCTGAACCGAGTCTTGTTGTCCGCATCAAGAGCCACGGGGGCCGGAATGCTGACGGTAAAATGACCATGCGTTACATCGGTGGAGGACACCGCAAGATGTACCGGATGATTGATTTTAAACGTGAGAAACACGGTGTTGAAGGGGTAGTGAAGACCGTTGAGTATGATCCGAACCGTACCGCACGTATTGCACTGGTGCATTACAAAGACGGTGAAAAAAGGTACATCATTTCACCGAACGGTTTGAAAGTTGGACAAAAGATTATGTCCGGAACCAATGCTACGCCTGAAGTAGGAAATGCATTGTTCCTGAAGGATATTCCGCTGGGAACGTTGATTCACAACATTGAATTGCGTCCGGGTCAGGGTGGTGAAATTGCCCGCAGTGCCGGTACCTATGCGCAGCTTGCAGCACGGGACGGAAAATATGCGGTATTGAAAATGCCTTCCGGGGAAACCCGAATGATTCTGACGGCTTGTCTTGCCACAATTGGCACGGTATCTAATGCAGATCATATTCAGGAAAGTCTGGGTAAAGCAGGACGTTCCCGGTGGATGGGTCGTCGTCCACGTGTTCGTGGTGTCGCGATGAACCCGGTGGACCACCCGCACGGTGGCGGCGAAGGCCGTGCGTCGGGCGGTCATCCCCGTTCACGGAAGGGATTGCTTGCAAAAGGACACAAAACCCGCAAGAACAAAACCACTGACAAATACATCATCGAGAAACGCAAAAAGTAATCAATGACTGAACGGACAGAAGGAGGACACACTCCGACTTGCAAACGTTCTAAAATCACAAACTAAAAATGGCTCGTTCACTAAAAAAAGGCCCGTACATCGCCCATCATCTTGAGCAAAAAGTAGTCAAGATGAATGACAGCAAAAAGAAGACTGTGATCAAAACATGGTCCCGCGCTTCGATGATTGCTCCGGAATTTGTCGGCCATACTTTCGCTGTTCATAACGGGAATAAATTCATCCCTGTATATATTACGGAAAACATGGTAGGACATAAGCTTGGAGAATTTGCTCCTACACGTACCTTCCGCGGCCACAGTGGTAACCGTAATGCATAATTAAAATTCATTCAATCATTCATTCCATCATGGGAGTCAGAAAGAGATTAGCTGCTGAAAAGCGCAAAGAAGACTTGAAGTCGACAGCAGTCGCAAAGCTGGTCAACGTACCCACATCACCACGTAAAATGCGTGTTGTTGCTGACCTGGTTCGCGGCAAGGAAGTGATGCAGGCGTTGAATATTCTGAAGTATAACGCAAAGGCTCCTGCAGCCCGCCTGGAAAAGTTGTTGCAATCCGCCATCGTAAACTGGGAAACCAAGAGCGGTGATAAAATTGACGAAGGCAAAGTATATGTGAAGCTGATTCAGGTAGACAGCGGGCGTATGTTGAAACGTCTCCGTCCTGCACCACAGGGCCGGGGATACAGGGTCCGCAAACGTTCCAACCACGTTACCATAGTATTGGACAACGTAGCGAACAAACCACAATCAGCAAAAGCAGCTGAACCAGCAATTGAAGAAGCGAAATAATTAACACAACCAGAAACCCGATTCAGCCCGCAGGGGTGAAAATAAAAAGATACAATGGGACAAAAAGCAAACCCGATAGGTAACCGACTGGGAATTATCAGAGGATGGGATTCCAACTGGTACGGAGGCAAGAAATATGCTGACAAACTGGTGGAGGATGAGAAAATCCGAAAATACCTGCTTGCCCGTCTGGCAAAGGGCGGAGTGGCAAAAATTGTGATTGAGCGAACAATGAAACTAATCACTGTCACCATTCACACAGCCCGTCCGGGAATCGTTATCGGAAAGGGCGGTCAGGAAGTTGACAAGCTGAAGGAAGAGTTGAAAAAGCTTACTCACAAGGACGTTCAGATCAACATCTATGAGATCAAACGTCCGGAACTGGATGCACAGTTGGTTGCAGATGGTGTAGCCCGTCAGATTGAAGCCCGGATTTCTTTCCGCCGTGCTGCGAAAATGTCAATCGCATCGACGATGAGAATGGGTGCTGAAGGTATCCGTGTCATGGTTGCCGGCCGTTTGGGTGGAGCTGAAATTGCCCGTACGGAGCAGTACAAAGAAGGACGCATTCCCCTGCACACTTTGCGTGCCGATATCGATTTTGCAATTTCTGAAGCTCAAACTTCCTACGGTAAAATCGGAGTGAAGGTCTGGATTTGCAAAGGGGAGATCTATGGTAAACGTGATTTGTCCCCGAATATCGGAGCAAGCGCTACCGGAGCTGCACCGAAGGGAGTGGGTGGTGGAGAACGTCGTGACCGTGGAGATCGCGGAGGTGACCGTGGTGGTCGTGGTGGCCGCGGCGGGAATCGCAGCGGTGGTGGTGGAAACCGCGGTGGTGGTGGCGGACGTGGTCCGAAAAAAGATTAATTAATTGCGATTAACATAACTGATTAAACTTCTTTGAAGCATGTTACAGCCGAAGAAAACGAAATTTAGAAAACAACAAAAAGGCCAAATGCGGGGCCTCTCGAAAGGGGG
>DAORHY010000212.1:0-6524 GCA_035438225.1 Bacteroidia bacterium | reverse complement strand
ATGCATTTGTGATACTGGATGAAGCTCAAAATGCTACCGAAAGTCAGCTCAAAATGTTCCTGACCCGGATGGGCCCTTCGTCAAAATTTATTGTCACCGGTGATGTCACCCAAATTGACTTGCCGAGAAATCAACCTTCGGGCCTGATTCAGGCAATAAAAATTCTTTCGAACATCAAAGGCGTCGATTTTATTTACCTCGATTCCCAGGATGTGGTCCGCCACCGACTGGTGAAAGAAATTATAGAAGCATACAACAAATAAGTGATGTCTGATACCATTCATTCCCATCCGGATGCTATCCGGGGAACAGCTTTTCAGTTTCCCGGACAATCTTCTTTTTACAAAGGCAAAGTTCGGGATGTGTACACTGTTGACAGTAAATTTCTGGTCATGGTCGTGACCGATCGCATTTCTGCCTTTGATGTGGTGCTTCCCAGGGCAATACCTTTTAAAGGACAAGTGCTCAACGAAATTGCATCTTTCATGCTCCGTTCCACAGAAGACCTTGTGCCGAATTGGGTTCTGGATGTTCCGGATCCCAATGTCACGATCGGAAGAATGTGTACTCCTTATAAAGTCGAAATGGTCATTCGTGGATATTTATCCGGCCATGCATGGAGGGAATACAAAAACGGAAACAGGGTACTCTGCGGAGTCAGGATGCCGGACGGAATGAAGGAAAATGACAAGTTTCCCAAACCAATCATTACCCCGACGACCAAAGCTTCCGTTGGCCATGATGTGGATATTTCTGCAGAAGAAATTATTCAGCAGGGAATTGTTTCTGAAAAAGAATTAGAAAAACTGGAAAATTATACCCGTGCTGTATACCAGAGAGGAACAGAACTCGCTGCCGGCAGAGGATTAATTCTTGTGGATACCAAATATGAATTTGGAAAATCCGGTGATCAGATTTATCTCATCGATGAAATTCATACCCCCGATTCTTCCCGATATTTTTATGCCGAAGGGTACGCAGAACGACAACAAAAAGGAGAACCACAAAAACAGTTGTCCAAAGAATTTGTCAGGCAATGGTTAATCGAAAATAATTTTCAGGGAAAAGAAGGCCAGGTGGTTCCTGAAATGTCAGACCTCTGGGTGGATCAGATATCCCGGAGATACATAGAACTGTACGAGAAACTCATCGGAGAAGAATTTGTCCGCCAGGACACTTCAGATCAGCTTCCAAGGATTGAAAGGAATATTCTCAATTCGCTTTCCCGTCTTCGGTAAATCAGTTTGTTATTGGAGTGTATCCATCAATTCGTTGAAATCGCTGCGCGAGAGGAGTGAAGAGAAGGCAGGTTCCGTTTCAATTTTCGATCGCTTTTTCAATCCCTTTTGAATTGATTTTTTTAAGGATGCAATTGCCTTATCCGGATCATTTTGTTTTGCATAGTAAACGGCTGCTAAAAACGGCTGCTCCGCATTTTCCGGGTCTGCAATTTCGTAAATAGCAAGTGCCCGTTCTGCACCAGGCAAATTGTTTTGTTTTAATGCATTGTTTGAAAAGGAATAAGCTGCGAGAGAAATATAGCCAAGCAAGCGCTGATTGCTGTCATCTCCCGTATGGCTTCTCAACCGTTTGACCTCTGATTCCCACCATGAAAGCGGAGCCGAATCAAAGGCCCGGATGTATTGTTCTTTGGCTTGATTTTCCTGTGTCAAAATCTGTAACTCGCTGTTTTTTTTGGATCTTAATTCCGGGCTCACTGCGAGTTTTTCCAATGCCTGAACGTATTTATTCTTTTGCTCGCTCCCGTTCAGAAAAACAATTGCCTGCTTCTGCGTTTTCTCCCGTACCAAAACATCCCTGCTGTTCAACTTTTTCTCCTTCGCTGAAAGATATTGCCTGTACAATTTTTGCTTTGTTGATGAATCCACAGGGTGGATGATTTGTGACCAGATAAAAGCTTCCAGGAATGTGGAACTATCGGGCCAGGAATGTTTACCGTTCCATTCTTCCAATGCATGCACTACAGGAATGGAATCAAGCGAAGAATAAAAGGTGACGACTTCGGTGTAGTTCATATCCTGCAATCCGGCAAAACCAAGAGAGGGAGGGAGTGTCCGGATGCTGCCGGGTGGAAATGCAGCACCGCAATATAAAACACTGGCTATTTCGCGGTGTTGTGATGCCGCGGCCAGCGCCGCTTTTGCTCCTCCGCTGAAACCGGCCAGTGAAATAGTTTGTGGGTCCGCGTGGAAACGTAAAATGGCTTCATTGATCAGATGACCTGCAATTAAATCCGTCTGTTCAAAAGTGAGCCCGTTCTCAGAATTATTTGAACCCATAAGTATGACACCGAAATGTTCAGCAAGTCCCTTGTATAGGGAAAGCGGGTAAGATCCCTCAGCGTGTGGATCAAAAAAAATGAAAGCAGGCATCTGCACAGATTCCTTCCAGGTGGACGGCAAATACAGGGCATACTGCTGATTTCCCTGTAACCCTGATAAAGAAGAGTACAGAAGTCCGGGTTGCAGGTGCGCTTTTTGATCAGGCGCTTCAGTTAAAGTTTCATTCCGGCTGTTGTCCTTTTTTTGTTCCGAGCAACCGATCAGAACGATCAAAAGATTGATAAAAAACAGGTGTATTCTGAATGGCCGTATTCTGACCGGTTTGATGAAACAGTATAATGTTACAGTGCGCAATTTCAGAAGTTTGAGAAACGGTTACGGTCTAGTTACGAATACGGTAAATGTAATAAAGTGCTTCAATTTGATCCACTACGGATTTCATTTTCAATAAACGAATTGTATTCCGTTCTTTGCGACATGCGGGAAGATGCATTGATCCGAAGAGTGGAAAGCCTGGTGCAGGAATATACGTTTGATGAACCGCTGGCAAGGTATTTAAAAAGCTATTTTGCCCTGCACCGGAACATGGGAGCACGGGACCGGAGGGAAACCAGGGAGTGGGTCTTCAACTATTTCCGGATGGGCAGAAGTTTGCCGGAACGGGATTTCATCACGAGACTTGGTGTAGCCGGTTTTCTGTGCAGTGATCACGAATATCCTTCATTGACGTATTTGTTGTCGAAATTTCCTGTATTGAAAACAGAAAATATCACGCTGCCGCTGGAAGACAAAATCAATTGTGTCATCAGCCATTATCCTGATTTTAATGTCGCGGATATTTTTCCTTTTTCTGAGGAACTTTCAGAAGCTGTTGACAAGAATTGTTATTACCGTTCCTTTTTAAAACAACCGTTCGTGTGGATAAGGGTTCGGAAAAAATTTATTGAGGATGTCAAAACTGAGCTCAGGGAAAAACAGCTTGAATTTATACAGGATGCCTCCCAGCCGCTTGCTTTCGCTTTTGGTAACAGTGCTTCCCTGAACACTCTGAATTCTTTTGAAAAAGGGTGGTTTGAAATACAGGATTTGAATTCTCAAAAAACCGGCTGGTTCTTTCATCCGAAGGAAGGAGAAAAATGGTGGGATGCCTGTGCCGCTTCAGGCGGGAAAAGCTTATTGCTGAAAGACCTGGAGCCGGGTGTAGATTTACTGGCTACAGATAACCGTGATTCCATACTCACCAATCTGAAATTGCGAATGCTGAAAGCCGGAATCGGTGGTTTTAAAGTTGAAAACCTGGATCTCTTGCACACCTCCGGAAGCGACTCCAGAAAACTGTTCGACGGGATTATTGCAGATGTTCCTTGCAGCGGTTCAGGGACATGGGCGCGAACGCCTGAAAACCTAAGCGGCTTCAGGCAGGAAGTGATCTTGAAGCATTTTGTACCTTTGCAGAGAAAAATTGTAACAAACCTTACATTTTCTTTAAAAAATTCCGGCATACTGGTTTTTATCACGTGTTCCATTTTTGAGAAGGAGAATGAAGGAAATATCCATTTTTTTGAGAAGAATCTGGGGCTTCAGTGTATTTCTTCTTCGTATCTTCAAGGAGCTGAATCGGGAGCAGATACTTTGTATGTTGCCCGGTTAAAAAAGAAAACCTGAAAATTTGCGAAAATCAGGTTTAGCAATGATAAAAATCTTCGTTTTCTTTCTAAAAAGCGGGGTTTCTCAGAAACATATCGATCCGGAACGAGTATAAATATATAATGACAAAGTATAGTCTTATACATCTATTGATTTCCGGAAAAAAAATCTGGATTACGGCTCTATTGTTTTCCCTTACCGGATTACTGGCAGCACAGACAAACTCTGCCTCTGATACTGACCTGAAGAAAAAAGCGGATAAATTTTTTAATGCAGAAGATTACGAACCAGCAATGCCTTTGTATTCTCAGTTGCTGAGTTTATACCCCAAAGATCCGGTCTACAATTATCGCTACGGAGTTTGTCTTGTGACTTCGGGCAAAGAAAAAGTAAATTCAATCGCCTACCTTGAATTCGCATCCACTCAGGAGAATATTGATGCAGACGTTTGGTATTACCTCGGACGTGCATACATGATTGCCGGAAATTTTCAATCTGCGCAAAAAGCATTCGCGAACTTTAAATCTAACGGTTCATCTTTCAAAGTAAAGAAATTTGAAACCGATCTTTTGATTTTAAATTGTTCCAACGCAGAAGAATTGCTGAAGTCGAGGAGAAATGTAGCAGTTGTAGATGCCCGTGAAGTTAGCCGGAATAATTTTTATTTATCCTTTGATTTCTCAGAGGCAAATGGAAAACTGATTCCGACTGCTGAACAGTTCCTTACCGGTATGGACAAGGACATGCAGCTGAATCCGGTGATGTTTATGGCTCGTGATGGGCAAATCATTTATTATTCCAGCTATGGTAAAAATTCAAAGGGAGGCAAAGATATTTTTCTCAGAAGAAAAATGACCAATGGCCAATGGGCAGATCCGGAGAACCTGGGTGATGTCGTGAATACTGCAGAGAACGAAGACTTTCCTGTGCTCGACAGGGACGGAAGAACTTTGTATTTCAGCAGTCGCGGGCACAACAGCATTGGCGGATATGATTTGTACAAAACCCAGTTCGACTTCAACACCGGCAAATGGTCGGAACCGCAGAACCTTGGAATACCAATCAATACTGTCGAAGATGATTTTCTTTACCTGCCTTCCCTGAAGGGAGATCGGGCAGGATATGCTACTGTTACTGATGCCGGTAAAAGAAAAATTCAGATCCGCACAATCCAGTTGGGAGATATCAGCAACAACCTGGTATCCATCAGCGGAACATATTTTTCCCTGGATCAGGTGACCCGCAGAGATGCACGGGTTACCGTGCTTCGTACAAGTGATCACGGAATTATTACTTCTGTCCGGACTGATCCAAGATCGGGCAAATATGAACTTGTGCTGGAAGGGGGACAGGAATATACGCTGGTTGTGGAAGGCGGAAGTTATCTGCCGCATGCAGAAAACTTTACCCTGCCTTCACTAAGCGGAGCCAATCTGCGGCAGGAAGTGAAGTTGAACAAAACGAAGGAAAAAGAAGAAATGATCCTGGTGAATTTCTTCACTCCGCTTACTGCATCCGGAGATCCGGCAGCACTTGCGGTATCGGATGTACCTACTGAGACAATTTCAAAAGAATATGAACTTTCTGCCGGAGATACCTCAGGGAAAATTCCAGTGAAAATAGATAATGAAACAGTTTATGTTGCTCCTCCTTCAGCGATCATCCCCGGTAAACAGGAATCGGTACACGATCCGGTTTCAGACCGTTCTGCAACCGTTTCACAACGGACTGAAAAGGATCAACCTGAAATCACGGAACAAATTACTGAATTGAGTGAAGACACGAACGAGGCGTTGGCGGGAACTGAAACGGATACTAAAAAAGAAAAATACGATCCGTACCAGGAAAAACCCATCACTCCGGATGAAATTAAACAGAAGAAAGAAGAAGAATCCAGAACCCTGGAAGTTGTGATGGAAGAAAAAGGGAAAGTACCGGAAATTGATGTGAACGTGAGTAACGAAGACCTTGCAAAACTTGCTTTTGATGATGCCCGGACAATTGAAGAAGATGCTGCTAACCTGAAAAAAGAAGCTGCCGCATTGCGGACAAAAGCAATTGCAAAAGACAGCATAGCGGAGGTGTTGAAGAATGAATCCGTTCAATTTCAGGTAAAGGACCAGGAAAAATCACAGGTGTTGCTTTCTCAATCGGAAGAATCCCATTCGGAGGCTGTGCAACTCTCTGAACAAGCTTTAGCACTTGAAGAGCAGTCTGCTCAACGCTCCCTGGAAGCTAAGACTGCCCTTGAAGATGCCAGGCAGATTGTACTTTCTGCCTCACAGAGCAATACTGTTGCGCAGGCGAATACTGGAAAGAAAGGGAAGTCGAAATCTTCTGGAAATACAGTTTCAGGAACGCAACCATCGGAATCACAATCTGCAGCTGTTTCCTTTGCTGATGAATCAAAAATGGCTGTGAATAAATCCAAGGAGGAAACTGGCATCCTTTCAGACACCAGTACTCCCGGGAAGCCGGACAATACGAATGCTGAAGAGCAGAATGCTGGTATAACTCCGGAGTCTGCTGCGGGTGAAAAATCAACAGAGCCGGTAGCCCAAACAATTGCTGGTG
>DAORHY010000211.1:0-6561 GCA_035438225.1 Bacteroidia bacterium | reverse complement strand
GCCAGGTTATTGGTCATGAGCTTCATGAAACGTTTGAACCAGGAATCATTGGTGTATTCGTGGATATAAATACCGGCCAACACTCCGATCGGGAAAGCGAAAATCATGGATCCTGCCACCAGGCAAAGCGTTCCGATGATGGCCGGATAAATTCCTCCCTTGGTCATGCCATCTTCAGGCATTTTTGTGAGAAAATCCCAGCTCAGCATGTGCCAGCCTCTCACAAAGATGAATTCAAGGATCCAGAAGAGTACGCCAATTACCAGCACACTCAGGATGCGGAAAATCCAGAAAGCAATGTATTCTTTCGTTTGCTTGGTCATGGCCGCTATTTATTTTTTAAATTTTTGCTTTGAGGAAATGTATTCCACCCAGATATTGATACCGAGTGTAAGCAGGAAAAGAATGCAGCCAAGTGCAAACAATGCCTGGTAATGTACACCACCCTGAGGGGCTTCTCCCAGTTCTGCTGCAATTGTGGCTGGAATCGTTCTCACCGGCTGTAAGAGCGAGTGCGGCATCACCGCTGCATTTCCGGTTACCATCAACACTGCCATCGTTTCCCCGATTGCCCTTCCGATTCCAAGAATTGCCGCGGCTGTGATTCCGGACATTGAATAGGGAAGTACAACCCGATGGACTGTTTGCCAGCGATTGGCACCCAAGGCCAGGGATGCTTCTTTCATACTCCGGGGTGTGTTTCGTATGGCATCCTCAGAAACGGTGATAATGGTAGGGAGTGCCATGATCGCAAGAACGATGGATCCGGACAGGGCAGTTTCACCAACCGGGAGATTAAATAAATCGTGAATCAACGGCACAATTACAATTAACCCGAAAAAACCGTATACCACAGAAGGTATACCTGCCAGGAGTTCAATGATGGGTTTTAAAACTTTCCGGACTTTCTCATTGGCGACTTCTGCCATATAAATGGCAGTGGCAATCCCGATTGGCAATGCAAAAAGGATGGCGAATAAAGAAACAAGCAGTGTACCCATGATCAATGGCAACACTCCGAGTTGCACCGCAGGTTCCGCCGTTGGAAACCATTCCCTGCCGAGAATAAAATCAGGAATGTTGTTCTTCCCGACGGTTACCAGTTTTCCTTTTAGATCTTTCGAAAGGTATTTATCAGTGTATACCGCGAGTAAATTTGGAATACTGTCAACAAGGGTATTCAGTTTTTCAGGGAGGTATTCAAAGTTTTCTCCGATTTCCTCATCGGAAAAATAGGCAGAAAGGTCATTGATTGTGAACAGCAGAATCGTATCGTTTTTGCCACCCAGGTCTTTCCAGTTTGTAATTTGCTGATCAAAAATTTGTTTAAGCTGAGCGGCGGTAAGCTGCTCTACAGGGTTTGCTTTGTTCACCACAATTACATTCCTGTTTTCAAGAGGTGAGGTGTTGAACAGGCTGAGTCCTTCTTTAAATAAAAAGATCACAATCAGGAGCACAGTCAGCGTGGTGATGGAACCACTGATCATCAGCAACCCTTCAATAAACCTCTCTGCAAAGCGTTTTAAAAAATATTTCACCGTTCTGATGTGTTTTGTTAACAGGATTGTTACAATTCTGTAACATGTTTTGATTGCTTACTCAAACAGCAGTAGTGATAAATCACTACCGCTGTTAAAAAGTTTGCCGGGATGAGCTATATGGATGAGGAGTCTAAACCCATCGGTATTTTTTATTTGAGTGAAATGTATCCGACTTTATTCACGAGTTCCTGGCCTTCAGCTCCCAGTACATAATCAATAAATGGTTTTACCATTGCTTCTTTTGATGTAGGGTAGTAGTAGTAAAGTGGACGGACAATCGGGTATGTTTTATTACGTGCTGCTTCAACAGAGCTGTTCACATACGTTTTTCCACCATTGTAAGAAACGGCAACGTCTTTCACTTCTTTCGTCATGTAAGCAAGTCCAACGTAGCCGATTGCTCCTTTCGTCTGGCTTACGGATTGAATGATCGCTCCGGTTGCAGGCATATTCAATACGGAAGATGCATAATTCTTACGGTTCATCACATGCTCTTTGAAAAATTCATAGGTTCCGGAACTGGTTTCGCGTGAATATACGATGATTTGCATATCATCCCCGCCAACTTCTTTCCAGTTTTTAATTTTTCCGGTAAAGATACCTTCCAGTTGCTCGCGGGTGAGTTTTCCAACTTTATTCGTTGGGTTCACGATAACTGATAATGCATCGTTAGCAATGATGACTTCTTTGAAGGCACGTCCTGCATCCTGAAGTTTCATCCGTTCATCCATTTTGATTTTTCTTGAGGACATCGCGATGTCAGTCGTATTGTCAAGCAAAGCGGATATCCCTACACCACTTCCACCGCCGACAACAGTGACACTTTTACCGGTATTCTTTTTCATGAACGATTCAGCTTCTTTCTGAGAAAGCGGAAGTACTGTATCACTGCCTTTGATGACTATTTTTTGTGCAAAGCCGGAAGCACTCATGATCACGGCTACAGCAAATACGATTAGTTTTTTCATTTTATTTTTGGTGTTTAATTGTTCTGTTGCGTAATGAATTACTGAAATTTTAGTTGATTAGAATTTTACCTGCATCCGCAGTGTAAAGTTGTTGTCTTTTATGTCTTTTGTGTATCCGGAAAGACTATTACTGGTCTCATTTGTAACCATATCGTAATAGGCTGTAAGTTTAACATTTGCATCCCACCGGTAGGCGAGTCCAAGGCCCAAAGTTGTGAACTTTAAATCCGTTGCATTCGTTTTTACCGCATTGGAAGAGACTGATTTTCCGATTGCATCACCCTCGATTTCAGTATTGGGATCATACCAGTCATATTTTACAATCGCCTGGAAAGGAGATTGCAGAATGTTTTGCAGGAAGTAGAAATATGCACCATTGAATTTACGTTTGTAAATGTCACTGGTCACCGGTGCATTTGAGTTTACGCTTTTTGTACTACCCGTATTTCCATATCCGGAAGGTTGGTCACCCTGAATATATTCTGCCCGCAGTGTGGTGATTCCGGCAGCCCAATCAACACTCAGTTGTGCATCCGCACCGATGTACATCCGTTCAGCGAAATCGCGTGTATTGATATTTACTTTTTTAATGTCATCCTTTTTCATGTCCAGGACATAGGCTTTCACACCTGCTGAATCAACTCCGAATTTGTAAACATTGACAGTATCAATCCGGTAGCCTCCCAAATAGTAGGAAACACCAATTCCATATTTAACCTTTTCTGATCTTGTTGTCCGGTTGATGCCGAGATGTGAAATGAAGTCTTTCTTTTTGTCAAAATCACTTACATCCACACCAACACCCGGCGCACCGTTTCCATTGAAGAATCCGGCATCGAATTTAATCCAGTTCCAATTTGAGGTTTTCGGACCCTGTATGCTGAGCATTGCACCCAGATCACGTTCACCGGGGAAAATTAATTGTGACATTCTTCCACGCTCCGGTGACTCACGCAGGCTTGAGGAATAGGGGATTTCATAACCAAAAGGACGGTTTTGCATTCCGGCCGTGATTGAAAACCAACCCGACCATGGATCTGTAAATTTTCCGTAAGCATCCTTGATAGTGAGACCGTTTTCTGTTACATCAAATTGAAGAACATATTGGGATGTTGAAATTCCTTTATCGTTTACTGGAGCATCGTATTGCGCTTTCAGTCGTCCGCGACGTATCATGAAGCGTTTGTCATTTCCGGCTCCAAAAGCACCTCCGTTGTATGCCGCCGCACCGGTTGAATCTCCGTATTGAAACTGAGTCTGAATGTATCCACTCAGTTTGATCCGTTTCACAACATCCAGTTCCTGGCGTATCATAGCAACATGATTTGTTAAAGTATCCAGTGGAGTTACTTCAGTTTCCTGTGCCATGGCATTCATGGAAATCATGCCGGAGACAAACAGGATGATTCGGGTAAGGTTTAGTTTCATGTGAGGTTCTTTATTTTGATACAAAGGAACCATCCCAAGATTACAGGAGTGTGTATTCAATATTAAGCCAATGTTAAATGTGAACGGAGAGTTTCGTGAAGGTTAAATGAAATCAGGAGGTTTAAAATTTATATGAAATTGATAATGAGTAATTTACTCCTTTTCTTGCAGTGGAAATACCAGTATCGATGTCTGCTGCATAACGTCCGTTCTGGTTTTGATCCTGGTAGAAGATACCCGGCTCGGAAAGGATATCTCCCGCGGTCAATTTCACTTCTCCTTTTTCGAAAATTCTTTTACTGATCTGAAGATCGAGAAGATTTCTCGGGGATTCCTCGATACTGAGATACCCGGTATTGCCTACCTGGTATATTCTTTTACCAATTCTGTTGTACACCAGATTTATACCAAATCCTGATTTTGGTTCCATGTAGTTCAATCCGGTATTGATAAGGTAAGGGGATTGCCCCTGCAAAGGACGATCTTCACTCGCCCTCAGGTCGTCGGATTTATCAACTCTTGATTTCATCAGGGCAACATTCCCATAGAAGGAAATATTTTCCCATTGATTCCAGGCAAACAGGGCATCGAAGAAATTTAATTTTTTTCTCCACTCCAATTCCATTCCCAGCACATACGCACCTTTTGCATTTTGGAAACTGATTTTCCTGGAACCGGCACCTGAACTTTCGACAACCGGTTCGATGGGATTTTTAAAATCCTTGTAGAAAAGAGTAGTACTCAGGACCTGTCCGGCTTCGGGAAAAAATTCCCAGCGAAGATCCGCATTGATAATTTCAGTTCTTTTCAAATCTTCATTGCCTTCCACCGAGGTGGCAGTGCTGAAATCATAAAAACCAAAAGGTGCCAGTTCGCGGAATTCAGGACGCGAAACTGTTTTGGACAAGCCGAAACGAATATTTGTTTTTTCAGTCACCGAATACGTGAAATTCAGCGAGGGCAGGATGTCAAGATAATTTGTCTTCACGTGAATGGTATCGTTGCTGTAACCGAAAGAATTTAATTTCTGAATATAGTTTTCTACCCGGAGTCCCCAGACGAACCGGTACTTCAGGGAAATAAGGTTATCTAATTGGAGAAATGCAGCATGTAAATTTGATTGGGCGGTGTAAGCATCGGATGGATTTGTGATTTCATCGATCCGGAATCCTTTCACGCCCATATTCTTCTCATCGAAAATGGATGCAGCCGGTAATTTCAGAAGATTGTAATTGAACTGGCCGGGATTCGTAACAACAAAGCCGAGCACCCGTGCAGAAAAAGAGCGTTCCTTGAATTGTTCAAAGACTCCGGTTTTTAGCTGGTGGTGATCGCCTAAAAATTTCATTGGAAATGAAACGGTCCATTCACCATTGTATACTTTCTCATCCAGATCTGAATAAAACTTTCCTGCGTAATTTGGGGAAGCATTGCCAAAGGGTACATAAGCAAAATAAGAAGTGTCTTCAGACGACGGATCCATATTCCTGTAGTAATACATCCTTCGGAGGTTGGGCACAGATTGTTGTGTATTCGTATAGCTCCCAAACCAGCGAATCCGGACTTTGGAAAGGGGCAGGTAATGTTCGCCATTGACAATACCAGTTAAAAACCTGGTCGATGTATATTTCATGGCAAAGGCATCGATGTATTGCTGGTTTTCAATATCAGTGCCGGTTCTCATGATGGTTTGATCGTCAGCGTTTGTGCTGTACAAACTTTTAATTGAAAATTTTGAATTTTCATTCCATTTCAGAGTGGCATTCATCAGGCCTCCCCAGAAGATTTGTTTCCGGTATTGATGGTCGATGAAGTCATAGTTTTTTGCACCGTCAAAATCAAAATCCCTGCGCTCCACTTCAGGGCTCGTCACAGATGAATTATAGCTCAATGCACCGATCCATCCGATTTCTCTTTTGCTGATTCTTTTGCTGTTCCCAAAACTGAACTGATAGTTTTGTGCGAGTGGCGCCTTGTTTATAGTTTCGACCTGCCAGTCATTGTTCAACAGCCTGGAACTTGCAATTTTTTCACTTTGTGTTTGTTTTTTTAATTGTTCCGATTGCGGGAAGTTGTCCGGTAAGGATCGTGTCCCGTCATCCCTACCGAGCCAATCCGAATTTCCACTTTTTGATTTTGAATATTCCCTGAATGTAGCCAGGGAATTGAAACCGATCCCGGTAGAAATTGGATTACCTGACCGAAGTTACCATGAAAGACATCATCTCGCTCATGGTGCCGGAAGGCAGCCAGTCGCGCCTGCCGCCCGGTTTCATCGCCAGCTTCCTCGCCGGAGCGGAAATCGGCGTCGTGCGCTGGTGGTTAGCGAACGATATGCCGCACTCGCCGCAAGAGATGGCGCTCATCATGCACCACCTCTGCACGCGCGGCCTCGCATGGGCGGTGGATATGCCCGTCCCGCCTTCTGACTTCCGCGTGGAAGATAACAATCTAAATAAGTAGACAACAAACGGTATTTAGTGATTCATAATTCTTAGCTTTACAGTCACTTGTTGAAAGTTAGCTTGTTTTACAGCGCCTTCAAGGTCTGGAAATAATGTAGCATAGGTAATATTCATGAATGACAAATCACGCAAAGCCTTAAAACCTTCATTTGTAGGGAT
>DAORHY010000210.1:0-6575 GCA_035438225.1 Bacteroidia bacterium | reverse complement strand
ATCGCTTATTTCACAGGAATGAATTTCAGGCTGATCCTTTTTCGAAAAATTATTCAGGTAATCCGGAATTTTAAACTTTTCTGTTGCACCCAAAACCAGGTCAACACCCGGTATTGAGGATATTAATTCTGGTTTCAACTGAGCATAACATCCGATCACAGCAACAAAAGATCCGGGGTTGTGTTCCAAAGCTCTCCTGACAATTATCCGGCATTCTTTGTCGGCATTCTCGGTCACAGAACAGGTATTGATCACTACCACATCGGCACCATCTTCAAATGCAACTTTGGAAAAACCGGCCTCCTTCAGTTGTCTGCCAATGGTGGATGTTTCTGCAAAATTAAGTTTGCAGCCAAGGGTATAAAAAGAAACAGTCGGAGGCAGACTCATGGGTCGGCAAATGTAATAAAAGGAGCGGGAAATTGGTTTCAGGAAGCAGGTGCATCTAGCGCCTGAATTAACCCGATCCAGTATTCAGGAAATGAATCTTACTTTGCTGATAATGAATAGTATGAATTTAGTAGCCACAACCGCCTGGCATTGAAAATGGGAATAAATTTTTAGTTTTATTCCAGGTATGTCTCTTCCCAGGGATTTTTTTTAAACAAATAAGTTTTGCAGAATTTGGTAGCTAGATCAATAAATGTCCGCGAATCCAACTGAACTTTACGGCAATTCAACCCAGCAACTGATCGGATAATGATCCGACAGTTCTTCCCGCATTGTCTTGTATCCGTATGAACGGATTCTCTTATCGTGGAAAATATAATCAATCCTGAAAGAAGGGAACGGCCCGGAATAGGTCTTCCCAAAACCACTTCCGCTTTCACGAAATGCATCTTTCAGGTCATCGGCAAGAATATGATAGGTATAGGATGGAGGAGTATCGTTAAAATCACCGCAAAGAATAAGCGGGTAGGGGCTCGCATCCATTGTATCGTGCAAAACCTGTACCTGGTTTGCCCGTTTGACAAAGGCGCGTTTCAGACGCCTCAGAATGTTCAATCCACCTTTGACTTCATCCTGTTCGACATCCTCATTTCCAAGATTCTGAATAAACTTGTAATCCTCCCAGCGAAAACGAACACTTTCAAGGTGGGTATTGAAGACACGGACAGTATCCTTCCCGGTATTGATATCTGTATAAATGAAAATATTTCCACCCCGTTTCTGAAAATGAACTGCCTGTTTATTGATGATAGGATATTTGCTAAATGTAGCAATTCCCCAGTGGTCCCCTTCGTGTAAGGTAAGTGTGTATTCTATGTGAGCATAGGCAGATAAAACTTTCATTAATGTGTCATCGTTTTTGAAGAAAGGAGTTCCACGTTCCGACGAAAAAAATTCCTGGAAACAAATAATGTCCGGATTTTCTTTCTCCAGAAAAGAAAAAATACGGGCTCGTGTATCATGGCTGTGAAACCAATTGTACAAATCAAAAAGCCGTACATTAAAACTCATGACCTTTAACCGCCCCTTTTCCCGTTGTCGCGTATCTTCAACCTGGTGAGAAAAGGATAACTGGAACATGCCGAAAATTTTTCCAATTCCAATGAGGGAGAAAATCAGGGAATACCGGTACAACTTACTTTTTCGCAACATCCAAAATGCTACAAAACACAGATTGATGCCCAGAAGTGTTCCGTAGCCCAGTCCGAATAACGCCAGCCACCAAACTTTTGCAGGACTGACATATGCAGCGAGATATGAAAGCACCAGGCCGGCCAAAGCAAGGATATTTAAAATCCAGAAAAACCGGTGAATAAAAGTGTGCTTCATAGATTTATTAAAACTCTTTCTGAATATTCAATAAATTAAAATGAGCGAGGGAGGTGAGACGAAAGGCGAAGTTCCATCAAGCAATATCCAGTAATGAACAATCCATCACCGTCACTTCTCCTTACTCGCATTAAACAGGAAGTCTTTTTCTTCGGTAGTCAGGCTTCCATAACCAGATTTGCTTATTTTCTCAAGGATACCATCCAGTCTTTCCTGTTTGTTCCTCTTTGAGGCGGTAAAATCTTCATCACTTCGTTTGCGGGAATGGCTCACTTTCATTTTTGATTTCTTACCGGGAGTCAGGAGATCGATGAGTTTCGTCAGCCAGGCTGAAATGTCGGTTCCTTTTTGCAATTGACGGATATAGATAAAACCAAACAAAGCTCCGCCAAGGTGTGCGATATGTCCACCTGCATTGCTTCCGCTGACATTTATCAGATCGAGCAGGATGCTAACAATGGCGATCCATTTCAGGCGGACCGCGCCAAAGAACATCAGGTGAATGGAATACTCGGGCAGCAATGTAGCAGTAGCTACACTCACTGCCAGCACACTGGCCGAAGCGCCAAGGGTATACGAAATGCCTACGGAAGAAGCAAAAAGTGGAAAGATATTATAAGCCAAAATATATACCAGGGCACCGCTGATACCTCCCAACAAATAAGTATTGAGGAGTTTTTTATTCCCGAGATATTCCTGGAATATTTTTCCCATCCAATAGAGCCACAACATATTGAAAAGAATATGCATGAAATCCCAATGGTAGAACATATAGGTCAGCAGGGTCCAGGGCTTTTTCAGCAACTGCACCGTGGAAGCCGGAACTGCTACCCAGTTGCTGACTGTTTCGAATTCAAGCAACGGTACCATGTACAATGATGACAGGCTGTTGACCAGCCGGACAATAACAAAAACAGCAACATTCACAATCAGCAATCGCTGCAAAGTGTCAGAAGCTGAAAATTGTCTTTTTATATTCTCTGAGATTGATGTAGCCATATTTTGTGTACAGACTGTACCGCTGATAATTTTTAACGATGAGGGTCGTCAGAAAAATCGGTTATTCCCGGACCTTTTCTGTCTCCAGAACATGATGATCAGGAATCCGGTTATCAAACCTCCAAGGTGTGCGAAATGAGCCACATTGTCACCGGGAATCTGAGCAATGCCGCTGAATAACTCAATGGCGCCATAGATAATGACAAAGTATTTTGCTTTGATCGGAATCGGAAAAAACATAACAAACAGCAAATTGTTTGGAAACAACATCCCATAAGCCAGGAGAAGTCCGAAGACAGATCCGGAAGCACCCACTACAACCGGTGCGTTCAGGATATCTGCTTTGAACTGGCTCATGTAATCCACGCTGAGTTTAAGTGCATCGGCAGGGCTGGATGTTGCCATGACCGTATACTCCTGAACAAATGAATTGTAATGCTCCATCATGTCGCGGGAAGAGAAACTCTGAAATGCTTCGGAGTTGACAAGCGCTTGAAGTTTTTCATGACTGGGATTTGAAATATAATCGTTGAAGAAGGCGAGAGCAGGCTGCATCTCAAAGTAGAGAATTCCATAGTGTGCAACGGCGGCTCCTAGCCCGGTGAGTAGATAAAAAGTCAAAAAGCGCCGTGGACCCCATACGTTTTCAACGGAGGAACCGAACATCCAGACGGCAAACATGTTAAAGAAAATGTGCATGAAGCTCCCATGCATGAACATATAGGTAATCAACTGGTAAGCCCTGAACTTATCCGATTGAAAATAATGCAATCCGAGGATGTCAACCAGGTCAGCTCCCCGGTTTTCCAGAAGTACCGTGGCCAGGAACATAATCCCGTTGATGATGAGGATATTCTTTACAACCTCCGGAAGGAAACTGGACGACCGGGGACGGAAGGGCTCATAATTCATATGCAAAGGAATAAGTTGGGGAAATTTGCTTTCATCGTATAATGTCCCTGTTCATGCAGATTTTCTATGGGTTGAATTTCGGAAGGAATTTATTTGAAACGATCCCGGAGATCATCTGTTTTCAACAAACTCATACACGGTTTTCCGTCAATGCCGGAAGATGGTTTTTCACAAAGTAGAAGATCATCCGTAATTGACCGCATTTCCGCATCGGTCAATAGTTTACCTTTTTTTATGGCAAGACTTCTGGCCATTGACTTAGCAAGGCTTTCACGAATTCCGGTAGAAAAGACGGAATGGTAGTTCTTATATTGTTCGAGCACCTGCTCCAGGATCTCTTTTTCCAGACCTTTTTCGATTCCTGCCGGTGACCCATGAAGAACAAAGCTGTTTCCGCCGAACTCCCGGATATCAAATCCCAAAGCCCGGATATCCGGTTCCAATTCCTTCAATAAATCGAAATCAGAAGAAGAGAAATTTAATGTTTGAGGAAACAGGTCCTGCTGGGCTCCACTTTTTTCAGGGTCCGCTGGATTGAAGAATCGTTCAAAAAGTATGCGTTCATGGGCTGCCTGCTGGTCGATGATGAGTAGTCCTTCTGCAATCCTGTGAACGATGAACTCCTGGTTCAGCTGGAAACGTATGGTTTGTGATGGAGTTTGTTGCTCCGGCGACTGGAGTTCTTCGTTGCTAAGAATTTTCTTCTGTTGATGGAGAAGAATTTCCGGCTCATCCTGTATCGAATGAATGCCTTCATACAATTTTTCCCAGCCAGCGCCGGAAATAGATTTGGATCGCTCAGTCTGAAAAGGATTGTATCCTGTGTTTACAGTTACAGTTGGTTTTTGAGCCGGTTGATGACGCAAGGAATGCGGAATAGTAAAACTGTTCTCCTGATCGAAATCCAATGCAGGTGAAACACTGTATTGGCCCAGCGCACGTTTCACAGCAGCCCTTACAATTGCATAGACCGACCGTTCATCTTCAAATTTTATTTCTGTTTTTGTTGGGTGAATATTGACATCAATTTTTGACGGGTCGATGTCAATATACAGCCAGTAAGATGGATAACTGTCGCGTGGAAGTAATTCTTCAAATGCATTGGAGACCGCATGATGCAGGTAATGATCCTTGATAAACCTGCGGTTTACAAAGAAAAACTGTTCACCACGCGTCTTTTTGGAAAATTCAGGTTTGCCTGCAAATCCAGTGATCGATAACAATGTTGTTTCTTCCTGAACCGGAACCAGGCGTTCATTGTAATGACTGCCGTAAACACCAACAATTCGCTGGCGTAAATTCGAAGAAGCAAGTTTAAAAATCTCGAGTCCGTTCTGGTGCAAAGACATGAAAATATCCGGATGGGCGAGTGCAACGCGTTCGAATTCATCGATGATGTGGCGTGCTTCAACCGGATTTGACTTCAGGAAATTTCTGCGGGCAGGAACATTGTAGAATAAGTTTTTTACAGAGATAGTGGTTCCCGAAGGAACACTCACAGCCTCCTGGTTTTTCACTTCATTGCCTTCAATGATTACCTGCGTACCCAATTCATCATCGTGACGTTTTGTTTTTAATTCCACCTGGGCGATGGCAGCAATGGAGGCCAGTGCTTCACCCCGGAATCCTTTGGTGCGGATAGAAAACAAATCATCCGCAGTACGGATCTTGGAAGTTGCATGCCTGGCAAATGACAAACGTGCATCCGTCGGACTCATCCCGCAACCGTCATCCGTAATTTGCAATAATGTTTTGCCGGAATCTTTTACATACAACTCGATTCTGCTGCTGCCGGCATCCACGGCGTTCTCTAAAAGTTCTTTCACGGCAGATGCAGGACGCTGGATCACTTCACCGGCAGCAATCTGGTTGGCAACTGTATCGGGTAATAAACGAATGATATCTGACATCGACTGATTATCAGCACATTATGATTTCAGTTGCTGATTATGCGAATTTACGAATATTTGCCTGAAACTCATGTGCTTCTTTTGAAGCGTTTGAACGAATCCGGATTGAATTATTTTTGATAAGGAATTCCAAATGAAGTTTAGTACATTAGCAATTATTCACTTTAATACGAACAATGAACAGAAAATTAAATAAAGCGGAAGCCGGCTATCACATGCTTCAATTATTGGCTGTTGTGGATCAAAAGTTCAGTGTCAATGAAGACCTCATTATCCGGAATTACCTAGTTGAAAATTATCCTTTCCATGTAAATCTCGATGGTGCAATTGAACACCTCAGCATCCTGAATCAGGAAGATTACATTCTGCATTTTCAAAAATGCATGGATGATTTTTATGAAGATTCAACTCCTGAGGAGCGGGCCCATTTTCTCAATTTTGCCGTTCAACTGGCAAAGGCAGACGAAGTCATTTCAAAAGACGAAAATATTTACCTGAAATTACTCTTTGACACCTGGGAAAGTGAAAATGCCTGATTCCTGTTCGGGTAAATTGTCGAAAATGTTATTGGCCTATAACAAATGTGAAATGCATTTGTAAATTTGAAATTATTACACTCTTCACAATTCACTCTTCATTTTTCAACCCTCAATTTATACTATGCCTATACGAATATCAAAAGACAACACTGGCCCTTCCGGACCGGATAATTATCCCGGTGGTGGCGGAGGCGGGGGAGGTCGTGGTCCGGGTGGTAATATTATCGCAGTAATTCTCGGTTTACTTTTCCGAAATCCAAAATTGGGTCTGCTTGTGCTTGCACTGGGAGCTGGATGGTATTTCTTCGGCGGAAATTGCGGTGGCGGTGGCGGTACAAATTCCATTTCAAACCTTTTTTCGCTTGGGGCAAACTTTGACCAGGAAAAATATGATGCGGTAGAAGTCTTCGAGCCACTTGCAGATAACAAAAAGAAT
>DAORHY010000209.1:0-6582 GCA_035438225.1 Bacteroidia bacterium | reverse complement strand
GAATGTTCCTTCGCGGTCGCCGGAAGCTTCAGAGCGGCCGATACGATTCAGACGAGCCTGTGTCCCGTTCCAGATGTCTCCACCTTCGCGAACATCAATGAGTGCACTCAGGCTGAAATTCATATAGGTAAAAGTATTCCTGAATCCGGCAGTGAATTTCGGATATCCGTCACCGACCTTTGACAAAGTAGAAGAGGGAATCGGCAGTCCGCTGGCATCAACGATCAGGTTGCCGGAAGCATCACGCTCCCAGGTAGTGCCGTATAAAACCCCATACGGTTCGCCCACTTTAGCAAAGACGCCCGGATCACCAAAACCAACTTCAATTTCAATTTGATCAACACCGGTTGCCAGTTTGGTTACCTCATTTTTATTCGCGGCATAGTTTGCATCGATGCTCCAGCTGAATTTCTTGCTACGGATCGGAATAATGCCAAGTTCAAGTTCTATTCCTTTATTCACCATTTCACCGGCATTGTCATACAATGCAGAGTGGCCTGAAGAATAAGGAACAGGACGAACCAACAGAATGTTCTTTGTAGTTTGATTGTAATAGGTACCGTCGAATGTGATCCGGTCATTGAAGAACTTAAGCTCAATACCCAATTCCGGTCCGCTGGTTTCTTCAGGCTGGAGGTCAGGGTTTCCAATTACAGAATTCGTACCGTATCCATTTTGTCCCAGGTAGGGAAATGCAAGACCATTTGTAAATCCGTCAGAAAAGAAGGGTTTATTATACGTATTGATGGATGAATAAGCCGGCGGAGAAGCCGCTGCTGTTGCAAATGCTGCCCGGAGTTTTCCGAAGGAAAGTACTTTGGAGATGTTTTTCAATGGTTTCAATTCTGTGAAGACAAACGACAAGTTGGCTCCCGGATAGAAGAAGCTGCGTTTGTTTACACCAAAAGTAGATGACCATTCCTGACGAGCGGTTAATCCAATGAAAATGGTGTTGTCAAAACCAAAGCTGAAATCTGCGAACAAAGCAGAACTCCTGCGGCGAATGGTAGTTTGATCGGCATATAAATCTGCTGCGTTACCCAGGTTATAAAAGCCGCGAATCGCCAGGTTTCTTCCTCTTGCGAACAGAAATTTATCCAGGCGCTGATTGGCATTTGCACCAAGAATTAATGTCGTGCTTACTTTGTTAAAATCGTGTGTCAATGTGGCCAGGAAGTCATTGTAAATCTCCTCATGATGAATGGTATTCTCAGAGATTTGTCCACCCAGTGTCTGTGCTGAATTATTGGACCCTACTGCAAAGATTCCCTTCCGGACTTCATTATAAGTATCGATTCCGGGTCTCCAGGTGAATTTAAGCCAGTTCGTAGGATAATAATTGGCAGCAATATTGGAAAGTATCCGCGTATTGTTTTCTCTGAACGTATTGTTAGCAGCACTCCAGTAGGGGTTATCATAAGCTGCGAAGTAATTGAATTGTGAACCGTTTGGATGTTCCCAGACTGATTCGGAGCCGGTTCTCAGGTCATAGCTTGCAGGGGCACGCAAAAGACTGAGCATCACACCGGAGAGGTTGGAACCTTGCTGCGCTTTGTTCCCGCCAGCAGTAATCAGGTTAACAGTGGACACAACTGAAATTTTTTGGCTCAGCTGAGACTGCGCAGTTAATCTTGCAGAAAGCCTTTTGAATTCAGTATTTGGAATGATTCCGGTTTGATCAGTATGGGAAATGGATAAGCGGTAAGCATTCTTATCGGTTCCGGAAGAGATGGAAATATTGTTGTTTTTTGTGAGTCCGGTTTGAAAGAAGTTTTCTGCATTGTCATACGAACTCATCCCAAGGTCAGAGATCTTCGGACCCCATGAGTTTGCTGTTCCGATGGCATCGTCATCTGTACCAAAAATATCGTCTGCGCCGGGGGTCCAGGTGCTGTAGGTACCCGGACTGCCGGTGTAACCACCTCCGTTACCCTGTGCATATGTACTTTGAAGCTCAGGCAGCTGATTCACAACATCCCATTGAAGACTGGATGAAAGGGTTACTTCTGTCTTCTGACCGTATTTTGCTTTTTTTGTGGTGATGACAATGGCACCGTTTGCTCCACGTTCACCATAAAGTGTTGCAGCAGCCGGTCCTTTCAGAACGTTGATGCTTTCAATGTCATCCGGGTTAATGTCAATTGCCCTGTTCGAATAGTTGACCTGTTCAAGGTAATTATTAAAAGGGTAATCATTTCCTGAGGTCGCATTCGTAGAGTTGTCCAGAGGAACCCCGTCGATCACGAACAGTGGTTGGTTTTCTCCGGTGAAGGATTTGTTGCCACGAAGGAGAATTTTACTGGAAGCTCCCGGTGTTCCGGCAGAAGATGTAATTTGTACACCTGCAACTTTACCGGAAAGGGCACTCACAACGTTCACCTCCCTGGATTTGACAACATCGTCACCCGACACTTTAGTTGTTGAATAACCGAGTGAACGGGTTTCTTTTTCGATACCCAAAGCCGTTACAACCACTTCATTCAATTTGAGTACATCCGGATCAAGAACAACGTCGACAACATTCGATGCTCCGATTTGCACATCTTTTGTTTTCATGCCTACCGAAGAAAAGCGTAAGGCTTTTGCTGTTTTGGGGACCAGGATTTTGTAATTACCATCCATATCCGTTGAGGTTCCAATGGTAGTGCCTGGAACCACAACACTGACTCCGGGTACAGTCAATTTGTCCTCGGAGGATGTGACCGTACCGCTTATAGATCGGTCCTGGGCTGTGGCTTTGAGTGTTACAAGAGCCAACAGCAACGCGAATAGCGTAAGTGTTTTTCTCATAGAATTTGATTTTGGTTAAACTAGCGTTTCCTGAAAATTGTCGTCAAACTACAAAAAAATAAAGATGATTAACAAAAATTAACTTAAAAACTTAGACCATCACAAGTCAATCTTTTGAAAGTGAATTCGATCATTTTCAAACAGCGTGTTCATAAACTGTCCATTTTTCAAACACTTTGGAGTGAATGGTGAATAATAAAAAGTGAGTAGGAGGAAGGATTCGAAGAGTTCAATTCATAATTGGAACTTTATTTATTGAATTTTCATTTTTCCGAAACTCCTTCGATAAATCCGGAAATAAAATCCGTTTAAAAAAATAAACCGGCAATCCCGATTGACACTATTCAATTTCCTAAAAATTAAACCCGGAAAAAAGTGCAGGTTGTTTCAGGATCTATTTGTTTGAATAATCTTGTTATTATTTTAAAATCTGACTTTACATAATTAAAAATATAAATAACAAAGTGTGAGTGGAAAAAAAACAAGGGATTAGAAGTGTAGCGGATGTATCCATCTTACCCCCGACATTAAATAGTTCTCGATAACTCAATATTTAAATAACTTTCCAAGTCATACAATCCTATAATACAGTAATTTATGATAAGGTATCTAATTATTAATGATGGTGACTGATAAAAATCATTCAAAAATATTTTACAAAAAGTGCAATTTTTAAGAATTTTGACCGACTTCATGGAAGTGCAACCTTATCTGAGCAGAAAGGTTAAAGTTTCATAAAGCCTGAAATTAATCAACTGAAAGGTAGCTCTATGAACATAGCAAAGTGGATAACTCTAATAAAAACTTGACTCGTATTTTCAGATGCGCTTAAATTTGTCACCATTATAAACCCAACTAAACCTTAAACCACAGAAAAATGAAAAAACTCATTCTTACTGCAGCTTTAGCAACAGCGATTATTGGCGCTAACGCTCAAGACATGATGTCAAAAAAGAATACTCCGATTCTTCCGGAGGCGAATGATTGGTCGATTGGATTTGATGCTTCTCCGGTATTAAACTATTTCGGCAACCTGTTTAATAATACTACAAACAACTCAGTTTCCGCTGCATTCCAGCAAAATATGACTCTGGTTGGCAAAATGATGAAAGATGAGAACACAGCGTACCGCATGAAACTTCGTATCGGTTTCGGTTCAGCGTCTTCTGACAACTTGGTTGACCAGGATGGCAGCACAGCTACTCCGGTTCCTACAGTGACTGACAACCGTAAAGTAAGTTCGATGAACTTTAATATCGGTGCCGGTATCCAGAAATATCGTGGCAAAGGCCGTTTGAAAGGTTTCTACGGTGCTGAAGCTGGTATCGGTTTGGGAAGCGGTAAGACTACTTTTTCTTACGGCAATGCTTTCTCTTCTACCAACACCAGCCCGACAACTACAGTTGATTTTGACAACGGTCAGTCATCTGCGGTGAGCAGCCGGACTACTGAAAGCAAAAACGGTTCAACTTTCGGATTCAACCTGCGTGGCTTCATCGGTGCTGAATATTTCTTCGCTCCGAAAATGTCCCTGAGCGCTGAATACGGCTGGGGTCTTGGTCTTTCATCTACCGGTGAAGGCGAATCCACTACTGAATCTTGGGATAGCGTAAACAACGGCGTTAGAACTACAACTTCAAAATCAGGTAAATCTTCTGATTTCCTTCTTGATGTTGACAATGCTGGTGGTCAAATCGTTCTTTCTATGTATTTCTAATACATCAGATCATATATTATTAAAGAAAGTCCGGTAATTACCGGACTTTCTTTTTTTACCATTTTGAGAAAAGAGACGCGGGGTGATCGTATCTGTGAACAATCAAATAACCCATAAAGGGACGTGGGACGAGCAGACAGTCAATTTGTAAAAAAAAAAACACGCACCGGAAAAATCATCTTACCACTCTTCTGATCTCCCTTTCCTGGTCTTTTTTCTTGAGGTCTTCACGTTTATCGAACATTTTCTTTCCTCTTGCTACTGCTATATCAATTTTAGCAAATCCACGTTCATTGAAGTAGAGTTGTACCGGAACAATCGTTGTTCCTTTTTCTTTTAACCGGGATTCGATTTTCCTGATTTCTGTTTTATTCAAAAGGAGTTTCCTCAGCCGTTTGGGTTCATGGTTGTTGTATGAGCCTTGCTTGAATTCTGATATGTGCATGTTTTTCAGCCATATCTCCCCGTTGGAAAGAATGCAATATGCCTCAGATAAACTCGCTTTCCCTTCACGGATTGCTTTTACTTCAGTGCCGGTAAGAACAATGCCGGCATTGAATGTTTGCAGGAGCAGAAATTCAAACGACGCTTTCTTATTGAGAATAACAGTTTTATCCTGTCCCATGTAAACTAATTCAGAAAGAACGAAGATACTGAAAGCAACGGCAATTCAGTTTGATGGTCCTTATAAAAATGGAAAACAATGATTCGAAATCACTTGTTGGTTTCCCTTACTATAAGTACAGGAATATGAATCCTGTGCCGTACTGCGTCAACAGTAGTACCCAGTATCATGTCTTTAATGCCTTTGTGGCCATGTGCACCCATGACCAGGAGATCAGCTTCAAACTGGTTCACAAGCTCCGGGATTGCCTTCTTAGGATTGCCATAGCCTATTTTCAATTCCGCTTCATAACCGTTTTCCTTGAGCTCCCGGACATACTTTTCCAGATTCTTCTGATCGGAACGAAATTCAAAATCCTGGATATCCTGTTTCATCATCAAGGCTCCCGCCGACTCAACAATATGCAAGAGCATGTAGTTTGCTTTTTTTCCTCCCTGGCTGATGGCGTTCGCAATGTTTAACTGATCCATGTTCGAGAAATCTACTGCGATTGCAATTCGGCGATACGGTTTGGGCTCAGTGAGCACAAGGTCCCCGGCAGTTGCATGCGGCACCCGGGTCTTGTCGTGTTGTATTTTCTTAAACAATGGTCTGAATGTAATGTAAAGCAATAAAAGCGCAGTCATTATTGCCACCGGGACGACGGTGAGCCAAAGTACCACTGGATGTTCGCTCGTTTCCATCCACTCTGTGATTTGTCCGTATACCAACCGGGCATTCAGTCCCACAATGATCAGGGCAGCAACCCAGGCAGTGGCTTGTACATAAACAGGGATTACGAATTCTTTCATTTTGCTTTTGTCGCTAACAAAATGAATTAAAGGAATTACTGCAAATCCTAACTGGAGACTGAGTATTACCTGTGATAAAATCAACAATTTTCCGGTCGCAGACTCGCCAAAGTAATAAATGGTAATCAAAGCAGGAATGATTGCGATCAAGCGCGTCAGCAGGCGGCGAATCCAGGGAGCAATGCGCAGTCGAAGGTATCCTTCCATCACGATCTGGCCGGCAAGCGTTCCCGTGAGAGTGGAGCTCTGTCCGGAAGCAATGAGGGCAATGGCAAACAGGGCAGGAGCCATGCTTGTTCCTAATAGTGGCTCAAGAAACTTATGTGCATCCTGTATTTCCGCAACTTCGTACAATCCGTTTTTAAAAAATGTAGAGGCTGCCAGTATCAATATTGCCGCATTGACAAAAAAGGCCAGGTTAAGAGCGATTACGGAATCAAAAATATTGTACCGGATAGCCTTTCGTATATCTTTTGACGAACGGTTGAATTTTCGGGTTTGAACCAGAGAGGAATGAAGATAAAGATTGTGGGGCATGACGGTAGCACCGATAATCCCAATGGCAATGTAAAGTGCCGCTTCATTCGGAATTGCCGGAACAAAACCTTTTACCACTTCGCTGAGATCCGGTTGCGCAAAAATCATTTCACCGAGAACAG
>DAORHY010000208.1:0-6583 GCA_035438225.1 Bacteroidia bacterium | reverse complement strand
GGTGATTGGTGATTGGTGATTGGTGATTGGTGATTGGTGATTGGTGATTGGTGATAATTTTTCATAGAATTTAATTTTTGAAAAAATGAAATACTTAGTTACATCAAATGTATATAAAAATAATTCAAGATTAACAACTAAAAAATGGGTGTTCGCAAAATAAATCTAAAAAATAATGAATACAGGGAAATCCAAAAAACCGCATGGCGGGATATTGATATACGTGTAATCTAAATACCTCTTTCGGGTGCAGCTAGCTTGAAATATTATTTCAAGCCGATCGAGGGGTTTTGCACTTTGAAAATTCCGAAGGGATGAAAGGATTATAGAACAGTCTGGCAATTGATCGTCGAAAATCCCCGAAGGGATGTAATTATTATATTGAAGAGCGCAATCCTTCAAGCCAAAAGCCCGAAGGGCTGACATGTTCTCCGAAATCATGTCAGCCCTTCGGACTTTTTGTGTGATTGAGAATTGAATACTTTATAATAATTACATCCCTTCGGGATTTAAATGATGTATGCCAAGAGTTATAAAGCAAATAATCGAAGCTCGCTACCTGGCAAATCTGCAAGGAAAGCCTGTAAGGGGACGGAATTGCCCGTGACATGACTTTTGAACAGAAGAGAATTTGCACTTTACTTAGTGTAGGGTCAAGTCCCCTTCCACACAGGCATCGGGCAAAGAATGACCCCGCATCTGAAATACACTCTTTTAATTCAGCCGACTGGTCTCTGTAATTAACGAAACTCTGTGCACTAGCGGAACGTCCCTTGATCCTGCAAGTACAAGTCTTTAACGCAAGACTATACATTGGCAGAATTGTCTATGAGATATTTTTTAACATGTACTTTCACCTGTAAAAAAAGTACATCACCCGGCAATCTAACCCCGGGCAAAGCGATCCCGCATTTCGCGGGAGAGCGGAGCACGGGAAGGGCGGTGGTGAGATGAAATACTGTTTCGTTCCAAATTTTTAAAAATATTTCATCAAGGCTTCCTACAGGCAGGTAGTGAGACATAGATTCAATTCTATTTTTATATCTTGTGATGTGCATTGAACCATTTCAACTCTACACGACGATGAAAAAAATCTTCCTCTTCCTTTTTTCATTCATCCCTCTCCTCACATTTTCACAAATTCCCGACTGGCGGTTCGGATTTGAATACAACGAAACGGATCCTGGATTCTGGGGAATTACGGAGCAGACGCACGATAGCATCCAGCACAATCTTGCTGAGGTGACGCGCAATCAAGGAGTACGGGGAGGAATAAATATTAATTCCATCGGTGGTGGATGGGAAGGAATGCAAAGCGGATCGGGAGCGGCGATTGATTTTTCGAATACCGATAGTTGGGTACAGCGTCTTCAGCGAAATGGTTTTGAACTTGTCTGGAATCTGGAACCAAACGCGACCTGGTCTTTCGTGAACAATCCGGATTGCATTACTCCTCCCGGTTTGCAGATTCCGGAATGCGCGCCTGATTCGAATCACTGGAACGATTGGTATCATTATGTCCGCAGTGTGGTTGAACGTTATGACGGCGATGGAGACAGTGATATGACAGGACTTGTGAAACCTGTTCGCTATTACATCATGGAGCAAGAAATTTATTACAGCGGTGCGGCGAACGGCATCGCTGGAGATTCAGGAGAAGCGGCAGGTTATGGTTATTGGGAAGACAATATTCAGAATCTCATTCGTCTGCATGAAGTTGCCTACCAGGCCATCCATGACGCCGACCCGAGTGGAAATACAAAACTCGTCGGCAGTGGCGCGCTTTTGTTTGATCTCTACGGAGATTTTCCGGATTACCCGAACACGAATGGTACAATTACCCAATCCCGGATTAACGGAAACAATCTGATGTCGGCATCCTATGCACACGGATGGGACAGTCTGGCTCGTATGTTGACATTACTTGGTGTAGACACACCACTGAAGAAATGCGACTACATTGGATGGCATCCGCACATCAACTGGAAATCAACGGACCAATGCATGAAGCTGATTAAACAGTATGCTCCGGGAAAACCAATTTTCATTGACGACATGTGGTCCAACATTCTCACGTCTATCTTTCCACACAACGGCTTCACGCAATTCATCGGAGGTGATTCACTGGAAGGAGATTTTCCAAACAGCACTGTCGCGAGTTACAATGCCTTGTACAATGGACTGGAAAATCACGATAGTACTGTTATCAATTGGTACAATGCCAAAGGAGCCCGTGACGCGGTGAAATGTTTTGCTGTCGTTTTTGGAGAAGGTGCTGAACGAGCTGAGTTTTCACTAAGCAACGATCCGAATCCACACAATCCTATTCTCTATCCATTCACTTATCCATACCGTTATACAGGCATGATGGGAAAAGTGAATGAAGGCTTTGCACCCAAACCTGTTTTGTACACGATGCAACTATTGGTGGATAAGATTCACGATTTCACGACGGTCAGTCGGGTGAATATAAGCGGCAATCCATACACCAGAATTTACAAATTTGATCGTCAGCGTGGGACATCCTGTTTCATTGCCTGGAGCGAAAGCAACCGGCATCCGGTCGATCCTCATGTACCGAATGGAGAAACGGTAGCCATTCCTGTGATCTCTGATTCACTTTTAAAAACAGCCATCATCACCAGGGCCGGAATCACACATCCGGATAGTTCGTTCGTGAATGCAGGCTCCGGAATTTATTCTGTTCAGCTGGGATTCGAACCGATCATTCTTGAAGAAACGGAAAATACCCTGGGCATCCCGGAATCGAAATTATCAGCACTAATAATTTATCCAAACCCCGTGCAGAAAGAAATTCATATTGAGCTTAACTCCAACAAAACATTTGAAAATGCAAAAGTGAAGGTTTATGATTCCAATGGCCGTCTTATTTATTCAGTAGAAAAACAAAACGGACAAACTCTCAATTTCAATGTTGAAAATTGGGCACGTGGTAAGTACAAGGTTGTAATTGAATCGAAGGATGAAGTTGTGTATGCAGGAGTTGTGGCCCAGTAATGTTGGTTGATCGTTGTTAGTTCTGGGATGGGGTTTAAAAATGTGATTTTGAATTTACCGGATATTAAGTATTACGATCGATGCGCTATCCACTAAATTCATTGTCAACTTCGAACCTAAACATGTCCCCAATTCTCTCCTGACTTAATTCTATACAGGTGCATTTCACTAATGCCGAATTGGGCAGCGATGTCGCGCATGAGGGATCTGCGGTTTTTGTCGAAAATTTTGTGTTTGATTTGCTTCACTTTGGTGGCAGTTAACTTGTGACCCTTCAGGCGGGTTCTGGCGCGGTAGGATTTTACATGCGGACTGTTTTGCTGGTGCTTTTCCTTTTCAGTTTTATTGGCCCACCGGAGATTTTTCACTTTATTATTCAACTTATTGTAATCCAGGTGGATAACGAAAGTGCGCGAAGAATTTCCGTTTTTACTAAAGTACTCAGCAACAAGCTTGTGAATATAGAACTGGTAGTCCTTGTGGTTGATTTTCAACTTTAAAGCAGGATAACCATTGACGATTGTCCCTTTCAGTATCTTCTTGTTTGCCAAGGATTCACGAAAACTACACACCCTTCCGAGGTTTGAGACCCCATAATGCGTTTTCTGTTTTTTAGCTCCAAGCCGGATCTCTTTCCAGGCTTCTTGTTTGTTTGCTGTCATAGGTGAAATTGAATTTTATAAAGATCACTAAAAATTCCCTGATTTTAATCTTTTGAAATGCGGTTAGGGGCATATACATTTGTCAACTATAAAACCAATAAGACCGTGAATTGTTTAATCCACGGTTACATCTTTGAAATCGGACATCGCCAGGTGTTCTCCCAACGTTCCGGACTATGATTGCAGCTCTAAAAATGTTTTATACCACGGTTGGCCGTAAACTCGTTATGGCTCTGACAGGACTTTTTCTTTGTTTGTTTTTGCTTGAACATCTTTACGGGAATCTACAATTGTATAAAATGGATGGTGGCCTCGCCTTCAACGAATACGGGGAGTTCCTGGTCCACAATATCGTCATCCGCGCGGTTGAATACGGGCTTTTCGCCGCATTTATTCTTCACGCAATTGATGCCTTGTTCCTTACCCTTCACAACCGCAAGGCCCGCCCTGTGCGTTACGCTGTTAGCCACCAGTCGGGCAACAGCAGTTGGTTTTCCCGGAACATGGGCTTCACCGGTTCCGTAATTCTGGTTTTCCTGGTAGTTCACCTGAAGACATTTTTCGTATCCCACCGTTTTCTTGGTGCGGATGCAAGTATGGCGCATGATGTCGCAGCAGCTTTCCAGTCGAACTGGTATGCAGCACTTTACCTTTTCTCGATGGTGCTGCTTGGCGCACATCTGAACCATGGATTTCAATCAGCCTTTCAAACCCTGGGCTGGAATAACCATAAATTCATGAAACCCATGAAAATTGCAGGAACAGCATTTGCCCTGCTTGTGATGATTGGTTTCGGATCATTCCCGATTATGTTCTACTTCGATTTATTTGGTGTGGCTTCAAATATCCTCGGGCAATAATTGTCCCTGAAATAAAAGACACCCGAAAAACAAACCCGATTTATTCTGCGCAAACCGCGTGAACCATGAACAAACTAGATTCTAAGATTCCCGAAGGGCCACTCGAAACAAAGTGGACAAAGTACAAATCCACAGTCCGTCTTGTCAATCCTGCCAACAAAAGACGCATTGAAGTTCTTGTTATCGGTTCCGGTTTGGCAGGAGCCTCAGCAGCTGCCGCTCTTTCTGAGCTGGGATATACCGTAAAATGTTTTTGTTTTCAGGATAGTCCGCGGAGAGCACACTCCATCGCCGCACAAGGCGGGATCAATGCTGCGACGAATTATGCCAATGACGGGGATAGTGTTTACAGCCTCTTTTATGATACAGTGAAAGGCGGTGACTACCGGGCACGCGAAGCAAATGTTTATCGTCTCGCAGAAATTTCAACTGCCATCATCGATCAATGCGTTGCGCAAGGTGTTCCTTTTGCACGGGAATACGGCGGTTTGCTTGACAACCGTTCTTTCGGAGGTGTGCAGGTATCCCGTACTTTTTATGCCCGCGGACAAACAGGTCAGCAATTATTACTGGGGGCTTACAGTGCCTTGTCAAGACAGATAGACAAAGGCGGGGTGAAAATGTACAATCGCCACGAGATGGTAGAGGTTGTCATGATCGACGGCAAGGCGCGCGGAATCATCGCCCGGGATCTTGTCACCGGCGAACTCGAGCGACACTTTGGCCATGCCGTTGTACTTGCTACCGGCGGATATGGAAACGTCTTCTATCTTTCCACCAATGCGATGGGCAGCAATACCACAGCCATCTGGAAAGCCTATAAAAAAGGAGCCTATTTTGGAAATCCGTGTTTCACACAAATTCACCCGACCTGTATTCCGGTTTCGGGCGACTACCAGAGTAAACTTACCTTGATGAGTGAAAGCTTGCGGAACGACGGACGTGTCTGGGTTCCAAAAGCGAAAGGTGACAAACGAAAAGCGGAAGAAATTCCGGATGAAGAACGGGATTATTATCTCGAACGCCGTTACCCGGCCTTTGGAAATCTTGTTCCCAGGGATGTGGCTTCACGTGCGGCCAAGCAAGTGTGTGATGAAGGGCGGGGTGTTGGTCCGTCAGGACTGGCAGTATTCCTGGATTTCCGCGATTCCATCAAACGTCTGGGCAGGCCGGTGATTGAAGAACGTTACGGCAACCTGTTTGAGATGTATGAAAAAATCACCGGCGACGATCCGTACCATACTCCAATGCGGATTTACCCGGCTGTTCATTATACAATGGGTGGCTTGTGGGTGGATTACAACCTGATGACCACTGTTCCCGGCTTGTATGCTTTGGGTGAATGCAATTTCTCCGACCACGGAGCGAATCGCCTCGGCGCATCCGCTCTGATGCAGGGACTTGCTGACGGTTATTTCGTGATTCCGTATACAATTGGTGATTATCTCGCAGATGAAATCCGTACCGGCTCCACTCCTACTTCGCATCCTGCGTTTGAAGAAGCAGAGAAAGCGGTGAAAGAAAGAATCGACAAGCTGATGTCTGTGAACGGTAAACAAACCGTTGAAGACCTGCACAAGAAGTTGGGAAAAATCATGTGGGATCATTGCGGAATGGGCCGGAATGCAGAAGGGCTCACGAAAGCACTGGGCATGGTTCGTGAACTCAAGAAAGAATTCTGGAGTGATGTCCGGATCCCGGGCGGAACGATGGAGTTCAATACCGAGCTCGACAAAGCCGGACGTGTAGCGGATTTCATTGAACTTGGCGAGTTGATGATCCTGGATGCACTCAACAGAAAAGAATCCTGTGGGGGTCACTTCCGTGAAGAGTCACAAACCGAAGAGGGCGAAGCCAAACGCGACGATGCAAATTTCAGTTTTGTTTCTGCCTGGGAGTTCAAAGGTGATGGACAGGAGCCTTCACTGAACAAAGAAGATTTGAAATTTGACGTTGTTCATCCAACTCAACGATCTTATAAGTGATGAGTGAAGGGTGAAGGGTGAAGGGTGAAGGGTGAAGGGTGAAGGGTGAAGGGTGAAG
>DAORHY010000207.1:0-6675 GCA_035438225.1 Bacteroidia bacterium | reverse complement strand
TGTTTCACCATACTTTTTTTTAGCTTTTCTAATTGATACGATTGTAATTTCAACACAACACGATGATTTTACTGCCGGAAATCAAACTAAAATGCAAGAGCAAATCACGAAGGATGTAAAAACTATTTTAATTCCTCGTGTCTTAAAAGGTTTAAAATCTTCATTGCAGAAGCTGTTCAATGATAAAATCACTTACCATATCAATCCAACCGGTAAATTCGTTATTGGTGGTCCGCACGGTGATACAGGATTAACAGGTCGTAAGATCATTGTTGATACTTACGGTGGAAAAGGTGCTCACGGTGGTGGTGCATTCTCCGGAAAAGATCCTTCAAAAGTAGATCGTTCAGCTGCTTATGCAACCCGTCACATTGCTAAACATTTGGTTGCTGCCGGTATTTGTGATGAAGCTTTGGTTCAGGTTGCTTATGCAATCGGTGTTGCAGAACCCGTGGGATTGTATGTCAATACATATGGCACCGCAAAAGTAAAACTGTCGGACGGAGAAATCGCCCAGAAGATCCGTAAGATTTTTGATATGCGTCCATATGCAATTGAACAACGTTTCAATCTCCGTACTCCGATTTATCTTGAAACTGCAGCATACGGCCACATGGGCCGCGAGACGAAAGTCATCGAGAAGATTTTCAACAAAGGGAAGAAGAATGAAAAGCGCATCAAGGTTAAATTATTCCCATGGGAAGAGCTTAACTACGTAACACGTTTGAAAGATCTCTTCTCTTCAGAAAAGAAAATCTCCAAAAAGAGTTCTTCTAAACAAGCTATGCTGGAGATGGCATAATCTCCGTTCAACACAATGGACAATAAAAAAGGCTTTCCTTGCAGGGAAGCCTTTTTTGTTGTCCATTGTGCTCGGAAGAACAAAGACAGATCCGGCAAATAATGTAGCGTGCGATCAATTTCGAATTGCACCTCTCTTCTTAAAATTTACGAAATTGAATCAGCGGTATACCCAAACGGAACACGAATTTGCATTCATTATTTCCGGAACCTGTGTTGATTTACCCTAACTTGCTCCAGCATACGTGTACTCATTTCAATGAAAAACATTTTTTTATCCTGATTCATTCACACAATGAACTCAAGACTCATCAAAATTCTGGCCGGTCCTGGTGTCGCATTCATTACCTATGCAGCCTTGTCTCAACAAGGCTTATCACAGGCAATTTCCGGAACGGCCTGTGTGCTTGTGTGGATGGCATTCTGGTGGATACTGGAACCTGTAGATCTCGGCGTAACATCCTTTCTGCCCTTTATCTTCTTCCCTGTCCTAGGAGTGATGGATGCCTCCGCAGTTGCCATGCAATACATGGAGCAAACCATTTTCCTTTTCATGGGAGGATTTTTCATTGCATATGCCATGGAGAAATGGAACCTGCATCATCGTCTTGCATACAACGTACTCAGTCACACCGGACAACGTCCCTCAAAAGTATTGATGGGAATAATGGCCACAACGTTCCTGGTCTCGATGTGGATTTCAAATACGGCGACTGTGATGATGCTACTCGCGGCAGTATTGTCAATCGTTCGCCACGAGCATTTGTTCGACAGGAAATATCATCGTCAGATTGCATGTGCTCTGTTGCTCGGTCTTTGTTACTCTGCATCCATCGGAGGAATGGCAACGCTCGTTGGTACACCCACGAATATTATTTTCGCTGGATTCTACGACAAGTCATTTCCTGACGCTGATCCTGTGAGTTTTTCACGCTGGTTTTTGTTTGGCTTTCCATTTTCAGTTATCCTGGTAGTCATTGCTTATTTTATTATTAAAAAAATATTCATTCCCGGAGCTGCTGACCGCCCGTTCGATATGGCGTTTATCAGGAAAGAACAGGAAAAATCAGGCAAAATGAGTGGGGAAGAAAAAAGAGTACTCATCGTATTTCTCATCACTGTAGTTTTGTGGTTTACACGGGCAGACTTACGTATCGGAGACAGCATCATCCGTGGCTGGGCCGGATTCCTGCCATTCGGAAAATGGATCAAAGACAGCACTGTAGCGATGTCAGCTGCCATCGTCTTGTTCATTCTCCCTTCCGTTAAAAATAAAAACGAAGCACTGCTGGAATGGAAAGATGTGACCAAACTTCCCCTGCGTGTCCTGCTTCTGTTCGGAAGCGGATTTGCTTTAGCAGAAGGTTTCGAACAAAGCGGTTTCGGGGCTTTGCTGGCAGAGAAATTAATCCTGCTCAAAGATTTTCCAACATGGATTATTGTCCTTGGAGTTGCAACACTTGTCACCGTGTTGAGCGAGTTCGCATCGAATGTTGCCTCTATTCAGCTCATGCTGCCGATCCTCCTACCACTCTCGGCTTCGTTGGGCGCGGAGCCGCTGCAGCTAATGGTCCCTGCAACACTTGCAGCCTCCTTCGGCTACATGCTTCCTGTCGCCACTGCTGCCAACACCATTGTGTACGGAACCGGATACATACCGGTCAGAAGCATGATGAAGACCGGACTGCTCCTCAATCTGGCTGGAATACTCCTGCTGACATTACTCATGCAATGGATCCATTTTTAAGCTGAATGTTCAGACACAATTTTCCGAAGCCATTTCAACATAAAGAGAATGGAGATGGTGGCAAGCAACACAACGACACAGTTTACCCAGAAAAAGTTTGCCTTGTTTTCATAGCCATCCCACAAAGCAGCGAGCACTCCCGACATTTTATTCCCAATCGAAGTGCTGAGAAACCATCCTCCCATCATCAGCGATGTCAGGCGGGGCGGACTGAGTTTGCTGACCAGTGAAAGCCCCATCGGGCTCAGGCACAATTCACCAACGGTGATGACTGCATATACACCGATCAGCCACATCGCCGAACTTTTATCCAGTCCGTTCTGACTTACCATCACGGCTCCGACCATCACGAGTGTGGATAAGGCGGTGATCAATAATCCCCAGAATATTTTACCCGGAGTGCTTGGCTCCTTATTTCTCTTCCGTAAAAAAGTAAAAAACATTACGATGAGAGGAGTCAGTGCAACGACAAAAAACGGATTGACAGATTGAAATAATTCTGTCGATATCAGGTGAAGGGTCCCACCGGGTTCAGGCCATCGGTCTTTGGAGAGATTTGTGAAATAATGCGGAACACTTACTTCACGAATGATACTTCCCTGATTATCTTTTTGTGTCCGGAATTGCTCGTCGATTTTTGGAAAAGTGTCCTCTTCCAGTCGGAGTTCCTGAACCATTCCCAACGTTTTGGCAGCGGGAACCATCGATGCAGGCAACTCGCGATCGGTATAATTTTCAGCCCATGTAGTCAGTGCCGTTCCGTTTTGTTTAAAGATCGCCCAGAAGACAATGACGACACCGAAAATTGCCAATAAAGCTGAAACAGGTCTGCGGTCTTCTGCATTCAATCGTGTAAGCAGCGTAACATAAAAGACAGCAACCGGCAAGGCTCCAAAAATAAATGCATCGGTGGAATCTGACCCGAAAATATTTCCGGGTATCACCCAGCCAAGGTAGCCGGCTATAAAAGCCGGTAATAACACCACGCCAAACACTTTGGCGAGACTCATATCTTCCGGGTTAGAGGGCTTACGGACATCTGCATGACTGTAGTGTTTGTTACCGATCCAGAAAATGATTACTCCCAGAATCATTCCAATTCCTGCAGCCATAAAAGCATGTCCCCATCCGAATGTGTTTCGCAAATACGCGGCAAAAAAATTGCAGACAAATGCACCGATATTAATACCCATGTAGAAAATGTTGTATCCGGAATCCTTCTTCTCTTTGTATTTCGGCTCGTTGTAAAGATTGCCCAGCAATGTGGAAATGTTGGGTTTGAAAAAACCATTCCCAAGAATGATAAGTAGCAGTGACACATAAAACATTGTGATCCCCGGAATGGCGAGCGACATGTATCCAATACCCATGAGGATACCGCCAATCGTGATCGACGTGCGGTAACCCAGCACCCTGTCGGCCAGGAGTCCTCCAACAAACGGAGTCAGGAACACCAATGCGATGAACGTTCCAAACACGTCAGATGCTTCCTTGCGTTCGAAACCCAGTCCGCCTTTTGCTGTATCTGTCATGTACAAAAAGAGAATTCCCAGCATCAGGTAATACCCAAATCGCTCCCACATTTCAGTAAAAAAAAGGAAACGCAATCCGACAGGGTGTTTTGTTTTTTGCTCCGACATATTGATACGATTAGCAGGGCAAAATACAAAAGAAAAAATACCCTGCAAATCCGCATGGGATGCAGGGCATTCTTTTACTATTTAAAACCTCAGAAAAGTTTTTTCACAGATTCCAAAATTCCTCCTACTGTACTCTTTCCTCCAAGAGAACTCAAAATCCCCTGAAGATCGAACGATTTGTCATTGGGATCATTCGTCTTATTCACGAGCTGGCTCAAAACACCCGGAACCAGACTTTTAACAATACTCCCAGCCTGGCTGGACTCAATTCCGAATTTACTCATCAGCGACTGTGCAACGCTATTGCTGATCTGACCTACCATCGGATTGGCGGATGTATTTCCTCCCTTAAAAAGCTCCATGATATTCTGTGTGCCGCCTCCGGTAACTACAGATTTAAGTTGATCCATAATTCCATGGCTCGCAGCTTCAATCACTGCATCTTTTTTATCGTTTGGAATTGCGGGATTATTAATGATGGCTTCACCCGCATTGTCTTTGACAAGTTTAATGAGATTGTCTAACATGGCTTTCGTTTTTTAAATTGTTTGACTCATTACTTTTAAATAAGCTGTCTGTAAAAAACAACTAAACAAATTGTGTAACACAAGATACAACCATTCACCCCGTTTAGTACATGACAACGCACAAAAAGGAGAAAATTTAATTCCCGTCAGAAAAGTTGAAAAAATAGAATTTAAAGAATCGTCAAAACTGGCCAAAAAACGATCTATTCGCCAACCAATTTCCTCAGCTCCCCGATGAGAGCCGGATCCACCGGCCGTGGAGCATTAAAGTTGACGATGTCTCCTTTCTTATTCATAATCATGTAACGCGGGATACTGTTGATTTGAAAATACCTGCAGGCCATTGAACTCCAATTCCCCGGAGAAATTTCATTGACTCCCTGTATATCCATATCCTTGATTCCTTTCAGCCAGGCATCTTTATTGGCATCAATCGAAATGTAAAGAAATACAATTTGCTTTTTCTCCTTGTCTGTTAATTGTTCATGCAATTGTTTGGAGAACGGCATCATTCCCCTGCAAGGCCCGCACCAACTGGCCCAGAAGTCGATGTACACCACTTTGCCTTTAAAATCGCTGAGCTGTACGGTTTTGCCATTCACGTCTGTGAGATCGAGTTCATCATTTTTAGCAGATGCTGTTTCTTTCTTTTCAGACTTTTGATCCGGCTGTGCTGCTATGGCATTCCCGGTCCTTCCATCACAATGTGCTTTCACCGCCGGGGTAAAAACATTCGCAGGATCATTTTCCTTCAACTCTGTCACCATTTTTTTCACGATAAAGGGAGAAAGTCGTTCACATTCATCCGAGATGAACCGCGCTTCCCAGTAAGCAAACACAGTACCGCTTAGCTTTTCCCTTGCTATTGCTTGTTTTCTGTCGGCAGAAGTGGAAGGATCCTGAAACTTGTTAAAGCCATTTGTTTTCGAAGCAAAATAGGTCACGTAATATTTCAGAAATTCACGGTACGAATCACAAATAAGTGCTTTCTCATTATTTACATTCAGTTTATCGAGTCCTTCAAGCATTACACCAGGCAATGGATTTACCGTGAGGATGCTTTTGTTGTTGTTTGCATTGAGGATCGGAAATGCGAACAACTGGCGCCAGTAATGGTAGGTTGCCTGGTCCTGGAGAAAGGCAATAAAATCCGGAGAACACAAGTCCTTTTGAGCGGAACTTTTAATGTATTCGAGCTGCGCTTTTCGCTGTTTGAATGCTTCCATTTCAAATGCATCCGGAGTTGAAGCCAAAGCCCGGACTTGCACAATACTGTCGTTAAAATCCGATTGAAATTGCGTAAAAAACTTTTGTAACAATCCGTTATCTTCTGCAACACTGCCATTGATTTGCATCTGCACAGGAATGGCGTCGGCAAACTCCACGTTGAGGTCTTTTCCGGGAACTGCATAAATCGGCATTCTCAATCCACTATAAATCAATTCTACAATCCGGTTGCGGTCAAGGTTCAATGTAAAACTGAATTGCCCTCCCTGCAATGGAACGGTGGTCACCTCCGGTTTATAGAGCAGATAGGAACGATTGATCAGCATCTGAACAGACTTCTCTTTCGCATCTGCAATTTTCCCATTTAATGAAAATGTGGATTGGGCTCCGGTTTCTGAAAGCCCGAAAAACAAAAGGAATAAAATGACAAATCCTGTGCGCATGACGATTGATTTTTCGTAAAAATAACTGAAAGATTCGTTGAATTACAGATTTTGCATGGCAAATTTCAGATTTAAAAATCCGGCAACTGCAATAGTTGTATTCAGCGATCTGAATTTCTCAATCCAATCAATCTTCTTTATTCTTGCTTCTGAAGAACAGGTTGATCGGCACCCCCGTAAAATCAAAGCGTTCGCGGATCTTATTTTCCAGGAAGCGCTTGTAGGGTTCGTTTACATACTGTGGCAGGTTACAGAAAAATGCGAACTGGGGCGTATGGGTCGGTAACTGA
>DAORHY010000206.1:0-6687 GCA_035438225.1 Bacteroidia bacterium | reverse complement strand
GGTGAAAGACCAGATCGTTGATCTTGTGGGCTGCGAACGTGAAGCCATTATTCCTGCAAGTGCTAAAACCGGATTGGGCATCGAAGCAATACTCGAAGCTATCATCACCCGTATTCCTTCACCAAAAGGAAACCCGGAAGCTCCGCTCAAGGCATTGATCTTTGATTCAGTATTCAACTCTTTCCGTGGTATCATAGCTTATTTCAGGGTGTTCGACGGTGAAATCCGCAAGGGAGACAGGGTTCAGTTTGTTGCTACGGGAAACCATTACATTGCCGATGAGATCGGCATTCTGAAACTTGAAAAGGAAACCCGTACGGTTGTCAAATCCGGAGATGTAGGATACATCATTTCGGGCATTAAAGAAGCCCGGGAAGTAAAAGTCGGGGATACCATCACTCATCTTGATAAGCCCTGTCTGGAGGCGATCAAAGGATTTGAGGATGTAAAGCCAATGGTATTTGCTGGGATCTATCCTGTGGATACTGATGAATACGAAGAGCTCCGGAATTCGATGGAGAAACTTCAGCTCAATGATGCTTCTCTTGTATTTCAGCCAGAAAGCTCTGCCGCATTGGGATTCGGTTTCCGTTGCGGATTCCTTGGCATGCTGCATATGGAAATTATCCAGGAGAGACTCGAACGCGAATTCAATATGACCGTAATTACTACGGTACCCAACGTAAGTTATACTGCCTACCTCACCAATGGCGAAATCACGGAGATTCACAATCCGAGTGAGATGCCCGATCCCAACTTTTTACTGAAAATTGAAGAACCTTATATCAAAGCCCAGATCATCACCAAGTCGGAATTCATCGGCTCCATCATGACTTTGTGCATTGGTAAACGCGGGAATATTGTCAACCAACACTACCTCACCACGGACCGTGTCGAACTCCAGTTCAATATGCCACTGGCAGAAATTGTCTTTGATTTTTACGACAAGCTGAAATCCATTTCCAAGGGTTATGCTTCCTTTGATTATCATCCCATCGGTTACCAGGTAAGTGACCTCGTGAAACTTGACATTCGTCTGAATGGCGAGCCTGTGGATGCTTTATCCGCTTTGGTTCACCGCAGTCATTCTTTTGAATTCGGGAAGAAAATGTGTGAGAAATTAAAAGAACTCATCACCCGCCAGCAATTTGAGATTATCATCCAGGCCAGTATCGGGTCCAAGATTATCGCCCGCGAAACGGTAAAGGCCCTGCGCAAAGATGTTACAGCGAAATGTTATGGTGGTGATATCTCACGGAAACGTAAACTTCTGGAGAAGCAGAAAGAAGGCAAGAAACGGATGCGCCAGGTCGGCAATGTCGAGATTCCGCAACAGGCGTTCATGGCGGTTTTGAAGCTGGATTGACAACGCTTCAGAACAGAATCAGATAGTGCCTCTGACTTTTTACAAGCCATCCCGGCGGACCATGCATCGCGGCCTCAATCCTTCATCCCGGGAACCAAAATGTGGTAATCCACGAGGATTCTGACAAAATCCTCATCCACTTCCATGTTTTTTTCCTCCAGTAACTTCCGGAGTACATCCGGAGTATGGCTTCCGTCAAAACCGGCAAGAATTTCAAATATAAAAGGAGGCACACTCAGAGGATTGTATTTGCTGTAGGTTTCAATGAGCACCGCATCACTGGTGATTTGTGAAATTTTGAGAGATCCTGTTTCGAGGAACTCCGGTAATTCTGATTCTTGTAAACGGTTGTAAGCCTCCTGTACGAGTGGGATCAATAACTGTACTTCGGGTCCGCACAAAGCCAGCACTTCCTTCCAGCTCAATTTGTTGACAAAGTGTGCACATTGTCGATAGAAATCCATTTCTTTCCCTGCCCAGCTGCCCCAGAGTATACTGTAATTTTTATCATCGGTTTTATGGTCCAGCTCCGGTGTTTCTAACAACCGTGCAGGGTTGTCCGGTTCATTTTCTTCCTTCTTCAGCAGAAGCTGATGGATTGCATCGTTATTCAACCTTAGCTCTTTCAAACATGCAAAGGCAAGATCGTTTTCAATGGAATTGAGCAATCGCTTCACAGAATCCCAAAACCGAAATCCATAATTTCCACGCTCGTGTTTACAAAACCAGGTGGAGCAAACAGAATTACGGTGTTTCCAGATACCACACAAATCGCCATTTTCAACATAATAAGGACACCGCAAATGATGGCTGGTTCCAAAGGCATCACCGGAGTTGCTGTAGGTCAGGTTGTACAGTTTTCCTGAACCAAGACCTAAGGGTGTTGCATCAAGTTTCCCGTTGATCCGGTCGATCAGCTTGTCTCGTCCGGGTACATTTTTTGGATCATTTTCCAATAATATACGACCGATAAGGAAATTTGGCAGTTCAGGAATATAGGAGCAGCATCTCACTTTCGGATCAAAGTACAGCCCTGCGGATTCTTCCGGTTCTCCTGTCTTTTTGCACATCGCACAGTCATGACAGGTAGCCAGTTTTTCAGTCGGTATGGAACCCTGGATGACTTCGTATATCCACTTTGAATAATTCAGAGGAAGTGAGCTTTCGTCAAAAGAAGGAAGTGATTGTGCCATATTTTATAAGAAAAAGGAATTAAATTTATTTAAAATTATTGACGTTTGTCACCGGCCATAAAATAAAACCTGCCACTTATCCTGAAAATCAGGGTTGTTGTTCATTTTATATTTGTAACTATTGAATTGGAGTTTACATTTATAGTCATCAAAGAAAGCATTCATTTTCGGGTATGAGTGGTTTTAAAAAAAAAGAAACAGAGGAATGAAGCTCGTTTTCTAACAACAACAATGGTCAAAAAGAGTGTACTATAATAGTCCGATCAAAAAGCTAATTTAAAGGGAGGCAGCTGAAAATCCCTGAACTTTGTAGGTAGTTTAAAATAGAGTAGGCGTCACAAATTTTAATCTTTAACAAAATGGGATCAAAAAAGGTAACAGCGAAAAGTGCAAGGCCTGTTTCAGGTGGCACTAAACTTTCCAAAGAAAAGTCGCAATCAATTGTTGGAGGAAAGAAAGCTGCAAAAAAATAAGTTTTAAATCCAACCCTGATTCGGGTGGTCAACTTGAAACTTAACCCCCTCAGCGTTCACGCTGCAGGGGTTTTTAGTGTGCTTTTGTGGTTGTGTTTACTGTGCAGGTAATGAAAGATTCCTGGAGGCATTGGCTCTACCCGGTGAGCTTCAAAAATGCAAATTCGAATGTGCTCCAATTCCAAACCCGGATTTTTCCGCTTGTGCCATTCAGGTGAATAGCGAACAGCACCCATTCTGATCCTGCTGAGCGGAGCTCCCGTCTATTCATGGAGTGACCTGTAAATATTAATTTTCTACCACTTGTCCGGAAGTTCTGCCAATGGTACACTTTGGATGGTAAACTGATCATTGCTGATAGTATCTTTAAGGTATCATTCAGGCATCTGTTCACTTCCGGAGTGAAAGAACGAAGGGTAGAAAGGGCCGGAAAAATAAATCAATCAGTAACGAAACTTCAGAATAGCGAATATAGTATGAGGAACAAGCTGAAAATCCTCTCCCGAAACAACACCGGGGTCAAAAGAGTAAGCACAACTGACAAACACAAATACCAATGAAAAATTCAAAAAACCCTAAGAGCACTTCTGTAAAGAAGTTGTCTAAAACAGAAACAAAAGGTGTCGTTGGCGGAAGAACCATCAAAGGCAAATTTTCAAAATCAAAGCTTCAGTCAAGCACAGGAGTATCTTAATTAGTCCCGGGCGTTCACCTGTCGCCCGGTTATTTCTCCACAATGTCTCATCAGTGTACCACAACAATTAAAAACCCAAAACAATGAAAACCACAAAAAAAGCAAAAGGTCCAGTTTCTGGAAAGAAACTCACCAAAAGTGAATCAAAAGCTATCGTAGGCGGAAGAAACGTAAAAGGCGGAATTTCGAAATCGAAACTCCAGTCCAATACTGGTATCTCTTAATCACCTGCACACAATTGTTTCATTGAAATGAAGGGCTTCTGCCCTTCATTTTTTTTTAAAGGTCCCGGTGATTTTAAAATAGATGCTCTTTTTTCAAGGTGAGGAATCCGAAGAATTCACTCAACCCCTATCGGGTTCAGGACTGGTGAAATGTTAAAATTAATGAATCCTATTCATTTATTCTCTGCGATTATGCAGGAAATATACGTTTCTGCGAAAAAGCAGGTGATTTTATTCAATAAGTGAGGGCTTACTGATGTACATCAATATATTACCTGACTTGAGTCATGTCCCATATGCCCATATAAAATGAACATTTGTACATAATTATCCATTACTAATTTTTAATCTTAAAACAAAGTTATTATGAAAAAGATGAACGTATACAGACTCATGTCAATCACAGCGATGGTGGCATTGATGTTTTCTCTGACGTATTGCAAAAAAGAAAAAGAAACCGAAACAGTAACGGTGACAGTTCACGATACGTTAAAAGGAAAAGCAATTACTGGAACAGCAACGTATCCGGATTTTGACGGTGTTGCAACAAAAGCCGCAGGTGCGGTAATTAATCTTTACCTCGGTTCTTCAGTATCCGGAACTGTAGTCGCTACTACTTTTGCCGATGTTGACGGAAATTACACACTGCCGTATTTGCTCCCGGGAACTTATTTTCTGACAGCAAAATACAATACCGAGAATAAAAATTTCAGGTATGTTGACGGAGTGAATTTTGTGACCGATCCGGGTTATGTTATCACAATGGCTTCTGTAAATATTGTGCAGGACATTCAACTTGTAAATCAGGCTGCTGTTGGTAATCTTAAGATTGCCCTGGATACCATCAATGCAAATCAGTCCTACCGCGACGTAAGCTGGGAAATCCACAGTAAACTGGATTTCGCTTTCCCGGATCACGAAGGCGGAGCAATTTTGCCGGGTGGATTCAATGTATTTGAAGTGACAGACTTTGTATTCAACGAATCAGATCCTTCTCAAATAAAGATTGACGGTTATGTGTTACTTTCTTCTGTGAACACTTTCGAGCCGGTTCGTGATGCACTTGCTGCCGGTTGTGTTCGCAAAACATTCTGTGTAGATACAATCGATGCATTCACCGCTCTTCCTGAAACTGATACAGCCCGTTTTTACAGTGTGTCTGTTGAAAAATACGGTGACGGTTATCTGTGCCATGGTATCCTGAGGTCATTCTATAAAACCGGTTTTGGCAGCATTTATCCTCCTGACACAACTCTCGGTTATGCCGGTCCGTTTGACACTATGATTGAAAAACCGGTTGACATGTACTTTGTGTATGAAGGAAAAACGAAATGGATCTCCGGTGCCAATTACAACTGGGCATTCATTTTCGAAGGTCAGTTTAAATTCAATCCGAAAGCAGATTATTATATAAGTTCTTCTCACATTGGCGCTGGAGATGTAACTGTGAATTGCCATGTACAGATGAAAGGAGCAACCAATACCGAGTATTAAGACTGTGTTCATCCTGTTCTGATCTCGGGTATTGATTGAGTTCATACCACTGTTCAGGTACAATAGACATCCCGGTAAATTTTTACCGGGATGTTGTTTTTAGTTCAGAATCCTGTATCTTTAAAACGGATGAAAAAGCGATTTTTATTCCCGGCTACGGCACTTTTACTCCTGCTTTTTTTTTACGGCTGTAAACCCGGAACAGAGAAAAAGGCCGCTTACGGCGAAGGCACCGTTGTTTACAGGGTCACTTATCCTGACAGCCTGAATTATGGCCTCAAGTCTGCCTTTTTTCCCAGGGAAATTGTCCTGGTATTTAAAAATGAAAAAGCAGCATTTATAGCTTCAGGCGGAATGGGAATGATTCAACTCGTTAACCTGCTGGATCATAAAAACAGGACATATGTTTCTCTCCTGATTGACAGGATACGTGCCAACTATGGCTGCAAGCTTACCCCGGAAGAAATCAACAGCAATGAGAGCAGTGTCCGGCTGGAAATTATACCGGTCAATGAAACGAAAGTAATTGCAGGTGTGACATGTAAAAAAGCATTGGCAAAAGATCTCTCAACGGGAGTTTCTTCTGAGATTTTCTACGATGAATCAATCCGGTTTTCTTATGGGAATTCACCTTTCAGAGGGATGAATAACCTGTTCCTCGAATATACCCACACCATCAATCACCTGACAATGAAACTTGAGGCAGAAAAAATTGACTTCACAACTCCTGTCGATACAAGCCTCTTTGAAATCAAGGGTCAATACATGTGGGTGAGCCAGCAACAATTGTTTGATTATATGAATTCGCTGTAATAACCATGTCTGCAGTTTTTCATTCACCTTCAATGATTCGAATTGTATGTACCGTTGTTTGAAATTTATTTCCATAATCTGTACTTCAATTTTGTTTTCTCTCTCCATGGGAAGTTTTTCCGCTTGTTCTGCAGGAAAAAAAGGGCCCGAAGAAGAAAAAATAGAAAGGGAGCTGATGCGAAAAAACAAAGTCAGAAAAGTTACGGAATTCAGTTCGGTATTTTTACTGGGCGTCCAGCAAAAGGAATTTCCTGTTCACATTCGTACATTTGATGAAGAAGGGAAGCTGAAAACGGAAATAAATTTTACCCACGACAGTTTACCGGATGCTTTAATTTCACACTATTACAATGCGTCAGGAAACCTGGATTCTTCCCTGGCTTTTTATGCAGACAGCAGCCTGATGTACCGGGTGAAAGTAGACTATGAT
>DAORHY010000205.1:0-6722 GCA_035438225.1 Bacteroidia bacterium | reverse complement strand
GCGCTTGTCGCAACTTGACGCAATTTTGTACAGTGATTTGTGGGAATACCGGTTAACCTCGACGGATGTTTCCGAAACCAAATTTACATCCACTGGAACAGTGTATCCCAACCCGGTTACATCAACAGTTACATTGCCGGAAAATAGTTTTGGAAAACAAGCAGAATTCTTCTCTATGACAGGTCAGTGCATCCATTCATTTAAACTGGACAATGCATCTTCCCGAAATTTAGATTTAACTGATTTACTTCCCGGAATGTATATTCTGCGAATCTCAGGGGAAGGAAAGTCTGAATTTTTCAGAATTGTCAAAGAATAAGCAGCTCTAAAAAATTGCGTACCTCCGGACCCAATTCCGTCTACATTTCTATCTAACTAATTAACAACACAATGTGACTATAAATACATTGAAAAGCGGACACAAGACAGTTTGAACTGAAATCGTTGAAACTCAATGTTAAATAGTTGAAATATAGCTTCAATTTCTACCTTTGTTATCCAAAAAAATCTTGTTTTCTTTGCCTGAGAAGGGGATTTTCATTTCTTCTTCCATTCATTAATCCAATCGTTCGATGAGACTATCAAAAAGATTCTTTTTACTGCTCCTGTTGGTTAGCGCCTTACAGGTTTCGTTTGCTCAGCGTGGGCCGACCTTCCTGGCCGAACAGGCATTCAACAAGGGCGACTATTACGATGCAGCAGCCTTGTACAAGAAAGCGTTCACCAAGGAAAAAAATAAAGTAAAACGCGCAGAAATCATTTATAAAGTTGCAGAATCTTACCGTCTTACAAACGATTTTAAAAACCAGGAAGTTTGGTATGCAAAGGCAATCAAGGCCAATTTTAAAGATCCCGAAGCACTGGTTCATTATGCGGATGCATTGAAAGTAAACGGGAAATACGATGAGGCGATAGTACAATACACAAATTTTCAAAAAGCAAGTCCTTCAGATCCAAGGGGAGAAGTAGGAATTTCTTCTTGTCAGCAGGCACAGAAGTGGAAGGACAAACCGACCCGTTATAAAGTTGAAAATGTACCTGCGATCAACACAAAATATTCAGATTTTGGAGCAAACTATTCCAACAAAGATCATCGTCACATTATTTATACTTCTGCGCGCCAAGAATCCATGGGTAAGAATGAAGACGGTGGAACCGGAGAAAAATTCCAGGATCTTTTTGAAGCTACTGTCGACAAGAAAGGAAAATGGAGCGCTCCGAAACCGTTGCTCGAGCCTATCAATTCCGGCGGAAACGACGGCAGTGCAACCATCGATGCAAAAGGCATCGACATGTTTTTCACCCGCTGCGATGTCGAACGTGGTAAAATGGGCGGATGTGAAATCTATTATACCAAACGTAAGGGTCAAACCTGGGACGAACCCAAACTGATTCCTTTGTCCGGCGACAGTTTCACTGTCGGACAACCGAGTTTATCTGCAGATGAACAAACACTTTATTTCGTTTCCGACATGCAGGGCGGACAAGGAGGAAAAGATATCTGGATGACTGTGTACGATAAAAAAGCAAAATCCTGGGGTGAGCCCTCCAATCTGGGAAATAAAATCAATACTCCACAGGATGAAATGTTTCCTTCAATCACTGCAAATGGGACACTTTATTTTGCTTCGAAAGGACATCCCGGAATGGGCGGACTGGATATTTTCCAGACAAAAATTTCAGGCAGTGGCTGGGAACAACCACTGAACCTTCGTTATCCGGTAAACACTTCCGCCGATGATTTTGCATTTGTTGTTGATGAACTCACCGGGGACAAAGGTTTTCTGAGTTCAAACCGTGAAGGAGGAAAAGGCGGGGACGATATCTATACATGGTATTTGCCACCGTTGATCTTCACAGTATCCGGAAGGGTGTTTGACGCAGACACCAAAGCCAACATAGAAGGTGCTGGAATTGAATTGTTCGGAAGCGATGGCACTTCTATTCCGTTTAAAACCGATGCAACGGGTACATACAAATTCGACCTGAAGCCGGAAACAACCTACAAGTTGTCTGCCACAAACAAAAATTACCTGAATAAATACCTGGAAGTCTCCACAGTCGGACTGGAACAAAGCAAGGATTTCATCGGTGATTTTGATTTTGCGTTGCGGTCAATGCTTCGTTCCATCGAATTACCGGATATCTATTACGACCTTGCAAAATGGGATCTTCGTCCTGAATCCAAGAAAGCACTTGACGGTCTCGTTGAAACGATGAACGAAAACCCAACAATTGTTATTGAGCTGGGTTCTCATACCGACTCCCGCCCGATTCCAATGACCAATGATACACTTTCTCAGCGCCGTGCGGAATCCGTTGTAAAGTATCTGATCCAGCACGGAATTGAAGCGGAGCGTTTGTCTGCCGTAGGTTATGGTGCACGGGAACCGCGGGTGCTTGACCGGGAGATCGGAAACTTCAAATCCGGAGATGTAATGACGGATGAATTTATCAGTAAGCTTAAATCCGTCCGTTTGAAAGAAGAAGCACACCAGTTGAACCGCCGTACTGAATTCAAAGTACTTCGCACCAACTTTGTGAAGGGACAGTCTGCCATCGACAACATCAACCAGGAACCGGTAAAATCTCTTGTTGACTCCAGCAGCCTGAAACCGGTGGAGGATCCTTCTGTTGCTACAAAAGTTGACGTGAAAGAAGCTCCTGCAACACCGGAAACAAAACCGGTTGTTGCCGAAAAAACCGGCCCCGGAGAAATCTATGTCTGCAAAAAAGGCGATACTTTCAATTCGATTGCCAAGAAATACAGTATGACGGTAAAAGAACTGAAAGAACTCAACAGCCTGAAAGGCGAGTTGATTGACGAAGGCATGGAACTCCGGGTAGATGCTGCAGGCGACTATACAGATTACAACAAGAAATTCTATACCCTCACCAAGGATGATAAGAAATGGACAGAGCTTGCAAAGAAACTGGAAATGAAAGCTGCTGATCTGAAAAAACTCAACAAAGGTGTCGGTGAAGATGAATTCCGCACCGGAAAAAAGATACGCATCGCGAAGTAGCTTATTCTACTGACAAAGGCGTCTCGCACCCTGTGTGGCGAGGCGCCTTTGTTTTTATATATCTACGAATCTTCATTTCAGCTCCCAGAAATAATCCTGGATGATCCGCATCACACAATGAACAAAGAATCAAAATACAGCAGCCGAGGAGTATCTGCGGGAAAAGAGGATGTGCACAATGCTATCCGTTCCCTCGACAAAGGCCTTTTCCCAAAAGCGTTTTGCAAAATTGTTCCGGATACTTTGTCGGGTGATGATAATTATTGCATTGTCATGCATGCTGACGGTGCGGGTACGAAATCCTCACTGGCATATGCTTATTGGAAAGAAACCGGCGATCTGGGTGTCTGGAAAGGAATTGCACAAGATGCCGTTGTGATGAATACTGACGATTTGTTATGTGTGGGAGCCACTACGAATATCCTCCTTTCCTCAACCATCGGCCGAAATAAGAAACTGATACCGGGTGAAATTATCACCGCATTGATTGAAGGCACCGAGGAAACTCTTGCAATGCTCAGAGACAATGGAATCATGATTCATTCCACCGGGGGCGAAACAGCAGATGTCGGGGACCTGGTTCGGACAATCATCGTAGATTCAACGGTAACCTGCAGGATGAAACGGAGGGATGTGATTTCAAATGACAGGATCCGGGGCGGAGATGTCATAGTCGGGTTTGCATCGTACGGACAATCAACCTATGAAAAGGAATACAACGGAGGAATGGGAAGCAATGGTCTTACTTCTGCACGACACGATGTCTTCAATAAAAAAGTTGCAGAAAATTATCCTGAAACATACGACAATCAGCTGGATTCTTCGGTCGTTTATTCAGGCAGTAAATTTCTGACTGATAAAATTAATATTCCGGATATCCCCGGTACAACTGTAACAGCAGGCAAGCTGGTATTGAGTCCGACACGGACGTATGCTCCTGTCCTGAAACAAATCCTCGATGGCTACCGTCACGAAATTCATGGACTTGTTCACAACAGCGGGGGAGGACAGACCAAGGTGATGCATTTCGTAGAAAACATGCACATCATCAAAGATAATTTGTTTCCGGCTCCTCCCCTCTTCCGCATGATCCGGGAAGAAAGCAATACAGACTGGAAAGAAATGTATCAGGTTTTTAACATGGGGCACCGGATGGAAATTTACTGTGCACCTGCACTGGCCAGCACCTTCATTCAGATTTCGAAACACTTCAATATTGACGCACGAGTGATTGGGCGATGCGAGCCGCATGCCGGTAAAAAGCTGACCATCCGTTCGGAAGCAGGAGAGTTTGTGTACGCGTAGCACACGCTCCAAAAGGACTGATTCATTCATCCAACAGTCACTCTTCACCATTCTTTTTTTACTCACCTACCTCAATCAGTACCTCAGAACCAAACCATGCTCTTAGATAAATTAGAAGCGATCAAACTGCGATTTGAAGATGTAGAAATGCAATTGAGCTCACCGGGACTCATGGGCGACATGAAACGATATGCTCAATTGAACCGTGAATACAAAGAGCTTCAAAAAATCGTCGACCGATATTACGTATATAAAAATGTACAAAGCAATTTAGAGAATGCTAAAAGGCTTGTTGCAAATGAAAAGGATGAAGAATTCCGCGAGCTGGCGAAAGCGGAATACGATTTGCTTCAACAAGAAAACGAGAAACTGGAAGAAGAGATTAAATTTCTATTGGTTCCGGCAGATCCAGAAGACAGTAAAAATGCAATCATGGAAATCCGGGCCGGCACAGGAGGTGATGAAGCCAGTATTTTTGCGGGAGACCTTTACAGGATGTATACCAAATTTTGTGAGCGCAAAGGCTTTCGAATCGAATTGGTGGACATGACCGAAGGTACTGCCGGAGGGTTCAAGGAGGTAATTTTTAACGTGACGGGCGATGGCGCCTACGGTATCCTGAAATACGAAAGTGGTGTACACCGTGTGCAGCGCGTCCCGCAAACAGAAACACAAGGTCGCGTGCATACTTCAGCAGCGACAGTTGTGGTATTGCCTGAGGCCGACGAATTTGATGTGGATATTAAAACGAATGATATCCGCAAAGATCTGTTCTGTTCATCGGGTCCGGGCGGTCAATCCGTGAACACAACCTATTCAGCGGTTCGGCTTACTCATATTCCAACGGGTATTGTGGCGCAATGCCAGGACCAAAAGTCTCAGTTGAAGAATTACGACAAAGCGCTTGCCGTACTACGTTCACGTATCTATGAACTGGAATACAACAAACGCATGGAAGTGGAAGCAAAGAAACGGAAGACCATGGTTTCAAGCGGTGATCGCTCAGCAAAAATCAGAACATACAATTACCCTCAGAGTCGCATCACTGATCATCGCATTGGTTTGACGATGTACAACCTCGGCTCGTTTATGGAGGGAGATATTTACGAAATGATTGATGCGCTGCAGGTCGCAGAAAATTCCGAACGCTTGAAAGAAGGCGTTGCGTAAGCTTGTATTTTATAAATGTTAATTTGTTCTTTCATCAGCAAAGTACTTCCAGAGTCCCGTGAGTACATATGAAATGAAATAATTTATCTTTAACTTAGTCGGAGAATCAATCAGGTCTTTCATGGACAGAAGATCATTTCTCACTCAACTTTCACTGGGCTCCATTGCTATGATGACACTATCCTCTTTCAGAAACGAGATGGATGCATCCGCTGAGCTAAGTCTTTAACGAAAGCCAGTGCGCAAGCAGACTTGACTCATTTGTTAGCCAACGCCATTTTAAATGTAGTATTTTTTTGATCAAATATTAAAAGCTGCATTTAATGGTTGAAATCTAATTCACCATAAAATTTTAAACACATTCATTCCTTCACAAACCTCCTTACAACTTTTCCGAATCCCGATCTCAATTCGAGTAAATAAACACCCGGTGATAATAATGAGGTATTGATTTCCTGATATTCTCCGTTTTTTATTGCATGAATTGGAAGATTCATTTGTTGCCCGAACATATTGAAGACTATAATTTCATTACAGGTCAATGAACTTCCAGTGGATAGATATAATAGATTTCGTACCGGGTTAGGAAAGAGCAATAATTCTGCTTCAGGTTGTGGTGCAGCCGTGGGCATCTCGGTTATCAGGCTATCGCAGATAGTACCGCCTTCAGCTCCAAGGAAGAAATTTGGATAGTTGGGAATGGTGAATGAGTTGATTGTTGGCAACATTAGACTATGCTGATGAAAATCACAGGCAGTACCGGCACTGTCCGGGTAATTGATCACATGCATCCAACGAGTACTGGTTCCGGTATTGAAATATATCTTTCCATCATAGGCCAGGTGACCCAAGTAGATGGTAGTCCCAAATAAAGGGATCGGATCATAAAAACCATCATAAGAAGCTATGGTATCCAGACTTCCGCCAATGTTTGGCGATTGCAGATCGAGTTGAAAAAGATAAGGCTCTTCCGAGACATACAAAAACCGACTGTTCGGAGAAACCGCTGCTCCGACATCATACCCTGTATTTTGCAGAGTTAGTTGTATACAGTTAGAGAGTAACCCATTGCATCGATCAAAGTTATAAATTTGTAAATGCTCAGCATTATTTTGGATAAATCTAGTCCCATCCGGTGAAAAGACACTTTGTCCACCACCACCATCGTAAATATATGGCCCGGCATGCTGGATAAATGGACCATTAATTCCATATGGTGTC
>DAORHY010000204.1:0-6774 GCA_035438225.1 Bacteroidia bacterium | reverse complement strand
AGGAAGTGTCGACTGGTTCCCTGCAACTGTACCGGGCACTGTCCATACTGATCTCCTCAATAACCGTCAGATTATTGATCCGTTTCAAAATGACAATGCCGGAAAACTGCAGTGGATTGACAGTACAGATTGGGATTACTCCTGCGAATTCAATCTGACTGCTGAATTGCTGAACCACCAGGAAGGAGAACTGGTGTTTTATGGACTGGATACCTATGCAAAAGTTTTTCTAAACGATTCACTGGTTTTGAATGCGGACAATATGTTCCGGACATGGAAAGTCAATTGTCTTCAGTTGTTGAAACCCGGGAAGAATACACTTAAAGTTCGCTTTGAATCTGCTGTGAAAAAAGGAGCTGAAGCCGCCGCTCAATTGCCTTATAATATTCCGGGTGAAAACAGAGTTTTTACCCGCAAGGCCGCGTATCACTACGGTTGGGATTTTGCACCCCGTTTTGTGACCTGTGGGATCTGGAAGCCGGTCGAATTACAATTCTGGAATCATTTCCGGCTTCAGGAGGTAAAAATTATTCTGAAAGAACTGACAGAGAAAAGGGCCACACTGCACATGGAAGTCGAGGTATTGGCAAATGATACAGGATTTTTTAATTTGAAAATGATCAATAAAGCAACTGGACAAAGGCTGGGAAAGAATGATTCACTGAAGCGGGGGCTGAATATTATCAGTTACGATTATATGATTTACAGTCCTAAAAAGTGGTGGTGCAGAGGTTATGGAGAACCATTTTTGTACACGTTTTATTTCGAAGGAAATGATTTCAGGGGCAATATTGACCGGAAAGAGTTCAGTTACGGAATCCGGACAATCGAAGTTGTCCAGGAGAAAGACAGCATCGGAAAAAGTTTTTATTTTAAATTAAATGGTATTCCTGTTTTTGTGAAGGGCGCCAATGTGGTTCCTGCCGATGTGTTTGTACCCTCAACGCGTTCCGGGTATCTCGATAGTTTAATACAGGATGCTGGGGAAAGTAACATGAACATGTTGCGTGTATGGGGCGGTGGCGTTTATGCTGCCGATGAATTCTATTCAAAATGTGACCGGATGGGATTGATGGTATGGCAGGATTTTATGTTTGCCTGCTCAATGGTTCCGGGTGATTCTGCATTTGTTTCATCCGTCCGGGATGAAGTCCGCGACAACGTTCGCCGGTTGAGAAATCATCCCTGTATCGCCCTCTGGTGCGGCAACAATGAATCGGATGAAGGCTGGAAGAATTGGGGCTGGCAGAAACAATACAACTATTCAACGACCGATTCCATGAAAATATGGAATGATTACAATGCATTATTTTCTTCCCTCATACCCGGGGTATTACAGCAGGAGGATGCAGAGCGCTATTACTGGCCATCTTCACCTTCCATCGGTTGGGGCCATCCGGAAAGTCTGCAGCAGGGGGACTCTCACTATTGGGGTGTTTGGTGGGGAATGGAGCCTTTCGATCACTATAAAAATAAAATTGGTCGTTTCGTTTCGGAATACGGCTTTCAGAGCTTGCCTTCCCTTTCCACACTGCAAGCAATAGGGGTAAATGATAATTGGAGCATTGCTGATCCGGTGCTGCAAACACACCAGAAAAACACAAGGGGTTTCGAAACGATATCGGAATATATGAAGCGGGATTATCCTGAGCCTGTGACATCCAGTCGTTACCTGTATTTTTCACAGCTGTTGCAGGCAGATGCATTGCAGGCAGCCATTGAGGCACACCGCAGGGCCAGGCCGGTATGTATGGGGACGCTGTACTGGCAACTCAATGATTGCTGGCCGGGTATTTCCTGGAGCTCGCGTGATTATTATGGAAACTGGAAAGCATCGCAATACCGTGTGAAAGACAGGTACAAAACGGTAATTGTTTCTCCGGTTATTGAAGGAGATAAGTTGAATACCTATGTCGTTTCTGATTCTGTCACTGATATTCAGGGGATACTGGTATTGCGCTTGTTTTCATTTGATGGAAAAGAAAAATGGTTTCATCAGGAGAACATTCTATTGAAAGCAGGCAGTAGTGCGTTGGTGCATTCTATCGATACAGTTTTTACAAAACAAAAAATAGATCCCGCAAACGGGTACCTCCTGGCTTCTATTGTTTCATCCGGTGTTACGCTGGATCAGCAAATATTTTATTTCAGAAAACCCAAGGACCTGTTACTCGCGAAAACAAAACCGGAAATTAAGATTACGGAGAACGGAAAGACGCTCACGTTAAAGTCAAAGATGTTGCTGAAGAATATTTACCTGCGCGCGAACGGAGATGATCGCTTTGTCATGAATTATTTCGATGTGTTGCCGGGAATTGATTACAACATCCCGCTGCCACCCGGTATTTCCGGAAAAAATATAAGGATACAAACAGAATCGCTGAATGATAGGAATTCAAAATGAATATTTTAGTTGGTAATAGCTTGATAAACTGACTGCAGATGAAAGCAAGGGCCCTCGGTGTCATCTATTTTATACTTTATAGTTTTTCTGTCAGTGCCCAAAGGGATTATACGGAGCTGGTGAATCCTTTCATTGGAACAGGAGGTCATGGCCACACGTATCCCGGAGCTACCCTTCCGTTCGCAATGGTTCAACTCAGTCCGGATACGCGTATTGATGGAAGCTGGGATGGATGTGGCGGATATCATTACAGCGATTCCGTCATCTATGGTTTTTCCCACACACACCTGAGTGGTACCGGTTGTTCAGATTACGGTGATATTTTACTCATGCCTTTTGTCGGGAAGTTTGAGAAGACTAAAAAAGTAAAATCAACATTTTCGCATGCAAATGAAAAAGCAGGGCCGGGGTATTATGCAGTGAAACTTTCTGAAAGTGGTGTAAACGTGGAACTGACCAGCACCTTACGGGCAGGGTTTCATAAATATTCCTTCCCCAAATCCAGCCGGGCAAACATTCTCCTGGATCTTACCCATCGCGACGAAGTTCTTTCTTCTGAAATAACATTTACAGATTCCTTGCACATACAAGGATACCGTCGATCCAGTGCATGGTCAAAGGATCAATTGGTTTATTTTGCTTTGGAATTTTCCAAACCGTTCAGCGGTGTGAGTGGTGTCATCGATTCGATTCTCCTCGATGGAAAAGAACTTCAAACGACATACCATTCCAAAATTATTCGGGTTGCATTTCAGTTTGATACAAATGATAACGAAGCAGTTTATGTGAAAGTTGGTATTTCCGCGGTCTCCGAAGAAAATGCCCGTCACAACCTGGAAGCAGAAATTCCGGGCTGGGATTTTGAAAAAGTTGAAGTAGATGCACGTGCAGCCTGGAACAAAGAACTTTCGAAAATTGATGTGAGTGGCGGAACACATGAACAGCAAGTTACCTTTTATACTGCCTTGTATCATTGCATGGTTGTTCCGAATGTGTACACGGATGTTGATGGCCGGTATCGTGGAATGGACAAGCAGGTTCACACAGTGGAAGGCTATCAGCACTACACCGTCTTTTCGCTCTGGGATACATTCCGTGCTTTGCATCCGTTGATGACTATCATCGATCGCAAGCGTACATTGGACTATATCAAAACATTTTTGAATCAATACGAACAAGGTGGACTGTTGCCGGTTTGGGAGTTGTCCGCTTACGAAACGGAATGCATGATCGGCTACCATGCGGTTCCGGTTATCCTGGATGCTTATGTGAATGGCATCCGTGGTTTTGATGAGGATAAAGCTTTGCAGGCGATGCTGAAAAGTGCGCAAACAAAAAGCCGTTTTGGATTGGGTGCCTATATGGAACACGCCGGACTGGATGTGAATGATCAGCCGGAGTCGGTTTCCAGGACATTGGAATATTCATACGATGACTGGTGCATCGGGAAATATGCTTCTTTGCAATACAAATTTGATGTATCAAAAAAATTTTACCAACGGGCACAATACTGGAAAAATGTTTTTGACCCAGCACTTCATTTTATGCGACCCAAAAAAAATTCCGCATGGTTGTCTCCCTTTGACCCTTACCAGGTGAACAATCATTTCACAGAAGCCAACTCCTGGCAATATTCCTTTTTTGTTCCGCAGGATATTCCCGGATTGATCAGCGCGAATGGAGGTCCGGTTAAGTTTGAAGCACAGCTTGACAGCCTCTTTACCACGCATTCCACTACTTCCGGAAGAAATCAGGCTGACATTACCGGAATGATTGGTCAGTACGCACATGGAAATGAACCGAGCCATCACATGGCTTATCTCTACAACTATGTCGGGAAACCCTGGAAGTCTCAGGAACGCATCCGGGAAATTCTCAATGGGCAATACCGTACAGTTCCGGATGGACTGAGCGGAAACGAAGACTGCGGACAAATGAGTGCATGGTTTGTGTTGAGTGCTTTGGGGATTTATTCGGTTACTCCCGGGTCCGGGTATATGTGTTTAGGAACTCCGTTGTTTTCAAAGGCGGTTATTCAGCTGGAGGATGGTAAGCAGTTTACAATTCTTGCCCCCGGAGTTTCTTCGCAGAATTATTATGTTGCTTCTGTTTCTTTGAATGATGAGCCGTATACGGAGAACTGGATTAAACATGAATTCATCCGTAATGGCGGTACACTTTCTTTTCAGATGGTTCCGGTTCCGGAGAAGACTTTTGGAATGAACCCGCCACCCGCAACCATGCCTGATGATCCGGAAATTTATCCGCTTGTCACCAATCCGGTTTTCAGTGATCCCGGCGTCACATTTACCGACAGTACCCGGATAGAAATTAAAGCAGGATATGGATCGAAAGTATTTTTTACTACCGATGGTACTGAGCCAACTGCCGCTTCAACAGTTTATTCGAATCCGATTTTCATTGACAACGATACAACCATTAAGGCGGTAGCGATCAAAAAGGGAGTCAGCAGTGCTGTTGCAACAGCAAGTTTTATTCGTAACAAACATCCCAACTGGAAAGTGAAATTGCTTTCCCATTACAGTTCGCAATATACTGCCGGTGGGGATCATGGGATTATTGATGGTGTACGAGGGACAGTTGACTGGAGGACGGGATGCTGGCAGGGTTACCAGGGAGAAGATTTTATCGCGATTATTGATTTTGGAGCCGTTCAGAAAATTTCAGAAGTCGGAGCCGGATTTTTGCAGGATGTAAGTCCATGGATACTGTTTCCAAAGAAAGTGGAATTTTTTACTTCGAATGACGGAAAGCATTTTTCTTCTGTTCTGAAAATATTCAATACCATTCCGGATACCGATGGGAAGCCCCAGATAAAGGATTTTTCAGGAAAAATAAATCCTATTTCCTCCCGCTATCTAAAAGTTGTCGCTACTACCTACGGACCCCTGCCCTCCTGGCATCCCGGAGCAGGTTATGATTCGCATATTTTTGTGGATGAGATTTTTGTTAAGTGAGGAGTGAAAGCTAAATAGCGAATAGGATCTGCCCTTGAAAGACTATTTAAAGTCCGGCATACCTTTTTGCCTACGGATTTTATCGATTTTATTTTGGAGATCCGGCACAAGAGATGGTTTTCGTTTGTATTGAAGCGATCTTTGATGTGTCAATGCATTCCATGTTGGTGTGTAAATACTATTGAAAATAGATGTTTATCATGCATTTCAACAACTGGATGATGGTTAAAATTGTGCATTCAGAATCAAACGAAAAATATCAAAATGTTCTCCTCCCTTGATAATTCTCCATTTTCATTTTTTTATTCATAACTAATAGTTGTAGTACTTACTGTCCCAACTCATTGAACTAAACGTCTTGTCAAAAGAAAGTCCTGCCCACAAACTCAAGCCAAAAATTCCGATGAAAGTGTGGAGTGTGAGCCAGATGCGGAGGTAGAGCTCGCTTTGGATGTTGCAGATATTCATCACGGTAGCGGGGAGGAGGAAGGAAAACGTAGCGGCGAACAGAAAAAGGGAAATGAGATAGGTTTGCAGATTTTGTAATGGCCAAAAAAGAAAACGTTTGTACCAGGCAAGATCCTGTCCCCATTTGTGAATGAGATAATACGTGCTGTCATCAAGACGTGCGAAAAGCAAAGGATCCTTGTTGATGTTTTCCAGGTTAAAGGTATGTTCCGGAGCGATGATTTTAAATTGCCCGGTTTTCAATCCATATTCCTTTTCAAACTGCCGGATCTCGGCAATGGCTTCATAAGGATATTCGGAACGGAAGTAATGGGAGTCCAGAAAACGAAGACGGTAACGAATACAAATCGTTTTGATTTCTTCAATAGAAAAAATCTTGTTTCGGTCGTCGTCTTTGATCCGGATCCCGAGAACCCTTTCCGCTGAGGTGGATTTTAACCGTTCAAGAATTTTCTCATCATCCTCCTTCGCTGCCTGAAGAATATCATGAACATCGTCAATTAAACGCCGCTTTTGAGAGCGGATGCGGATGAGCTCGTTTTCTAAATTTATTTTCGAGAAAATCATGGCAGGGGGATTCTGTTGTATAAAGATATTCTTCATTCCTCAGAAAGGCCTGTATGATTTTTAGAAACTACATTGATTATTCATGAAAATGGGTTCCCGCGTATTCAAAAACCTCTATTTGATTTCCCTTCTGCTCAGTTTAACAGAGGACCCGTTCTGATCGATGAAGTAAAGTATTTCACCGGCAAACTGATACTTGACTTTGTAGATCGCCTTATCTGGGTTTGACTTTTCAAAAAAGATCAGGGTGTTATTCGTGGTGTACCAGCAGAGTGAGCTGTCCCTTGCAGGAATCCTCATTTCAAAACGGATCGTGTCAACTGAGCCCGGGCGAAACGGTTTTCCGGTGCTGCTGCC
>DAORHY010000203.1:0-6781 GCA_035438225.1 Bacteroidia bacterium | reverse complement strand
ATTCATTACAAATGCGAAAATGTTTGATAAAAACGGCAGTATCAGCACGATCAATGTCGAAAAGTTAACGCCGGACATAATTAATGATGATGTTCTTTTTACCTTCTCGGCTGACAAATATCCCGGAGCCGAAATAGTGGACCTCCGGTAATACTAAAATAGTGAAGCACCTGAAAAGGTGCTTTTTTTTGGGCTATCGTGGAGATCAAACCGTGAATTGTTGTGTATCTTTATGAAGATGTTAATCCCAAGGTCATGAAAAATATCTTTTTGGTATTCTTTTATCTCACCTCTCTTGGAGTGATGGCACAACCAACCATCACCCAAAGTGATTTACCGGTTGCAGGATTGGTTTTTACAATGGGCACTGATTCTGCTTATACCGGCAGCATCCCTCCTGCCGGGGCAAACCAAAACTGGAATCTTGCATCATTGCGCAACCTCCTGACGGATACAACAGGCTTTATGTCAGCTGCCGGCACACCTTTCACGGCCACATTTAACAGTTCCAATCTGGCTGCCTATGATGATGAAACAAATACATACACATATTTCACATCGAATGCGAATGGATTTTTTATTGACGGATTCGGAAATGCCAGCTTAAATTACCATCTGATTCCCGGCCAGTGCTACATGCCTGTACCCTTCACTTTCGGAAACCAGTTTACAAATGTTGCAAGAAATAGTGTGGATTCTGCGTATACAGATACTACGGGTACAACTTATAACCTGAGAAATATCATCAATATTACTTCTGTATTTGATGCAGATGGATACGGGAACCTGACGTTGCCAAATGCAACAATCAACAATACACTGAGAGTTAAAGTTACCGAAACAACCTATGATTCCCTGTACACAATTGCAGGTCCTTTTCAGTACCTTTTGAGTTCTTCTGCGTCACAAGATACCTATTACCGTTGGTTCCGTCATGGAAATCAGGCATCCTATGTTTTGGGAATCAAGGCCGACAGTCTTGGAACAACTGCCAACTATACAGAATATTTCCTCGCTTCAATACTGTTAAATGTGGGTATGCCTGAACCGCTGAATGCAATTCTCCCTGCTCCTAATCCGGCAAACGAAGTGATTTCAATTGCCGGATGGGAATATCCGGAAGATGGAATTGCTACATTGTTTTCTTCAACTGGCCAGATCATCGGACACTATCCCTTTTCAGCAACATTGAGTATCAAGCTTGATATTTCAGATCTGAAAAACGGATTGTACTATGTAACGCTACATGGGACGAAGGGAGCAAGGAATTTAAAATTTATCGTTTCTCATTGAACCCATCCTCACTGTGACCGAAAGGATCTGATCCACTACACCTCATGTTTAAGAGAACAAACCCATGAAGCTCCACTTTCTGATTGTATTTATTTTTCTATTGATTGTGCATTCGCAGTCCCGGGGAGCTCAGCCCGATAGTACAGGTGTCAAATCAATTCAGGATTACCAGATAGCATTGCCGCATCCTGCAAAGGAGATTAAACTATTACTCTACGATAAAAACTTTCTACCCATCCAGGGTAAATTATCCGAAGATAAGAAAGCGGTAATTCTGAAAAATTATCAGCAGGGAAACAAAGTGAGAGTGAAAGTTGTCTATGAAGACGGTACGGAAGAAGAAATTCTGAAGAGTCCCTGTTATATAGATCCTGTGGTATTGTGAATTTGATTTTGTACTTCGTGAAAAGTGTCCGGAAAAAATTTCACTTCACTCCTTTTCACGCCGCCTCAATCCACAATTTCTCCGTACAAATCGAATTCCTGGGCCGAAGTTATCCGGACATTTGCAAAATCACCGATGCGAACGTAGTGTTCTTTAGCATCAATCAGAATTTCATTGTCAACCTCCGGGGAATCAAATTCAGAGCGGCCAACAAAAAAGTTACCTTCTTTACGATCGAATAAAACGCGGAAAGTATTCCCTGTTTTTTGTTCGTTGAGTTCACGGGAAATAACCTGCTGGATATCCATGATCCCGGCTGCGCGTTCTTTTTTCACTTCATCGGGAACATCATCCGTCAACTGAAAAGCATGTGTATCCTCTTCGTGGGAATAGCTGAAAATTCCGAGCCGGTCAAAACGGGATTGTTCAACCCAGGTTTTCATCTCTTCGTAATCCGCTTCCGTTTCCCCCGGGTACCCTGCAATCAATGTGGTTCGCAATGCAATTCCCGGGACTTTCTCACGAATTGTATTGACCAATTCAATCGTTTTTTCCCGGGTTATTCCCCTGCGCATACTTTTGAGCATGCGGTCACTGATGTGCTGCAGTGGCATGTCCAGATACTTACAAATATTTTTTCGTTCGTTCATGGCATCCAGTACATCCATAGGAAAGCCGGAGGGATACGCATAATGGAGTCGAATCCATTCAATTCCTTCCACATCCGAGAGCCGGCGTAGCAAATCGGAAAGTGTGCGTTTCCCAGTCAGGTCGATACCGTAAAAGGTGAGGTCCTGTGCAATCAGGATCAGTTCCTTTGTGCCTTTTGCTGCCAGTTGCTTGGCCTGAAGCACCAGTTCATTTTCAGGAGTGGAGATATGTTTTCCCCGCATCAGCGGTATCGCGCAGAAAGAACAGGGGCGGTCACAGCCTTCGGAAATTTTCAGGTATGCATAATGCTGTGGCGTTGTGAGCAGGCGCTCTCCGACCAGTTCGTGTTTGTAATCTGCTCCCAGCGATTTTAACAGGCGTGGAAGGTCGCGGGTGCCGAAAAATTCATCAACCTGTGTAATTTCTTTCTCCAGGTCTGGTTTGTAGCGCTCGCTGAGACAGCCGGTCACGATCAGTTTTTCAATTTTTCCTGCTTGTTTGGCATGGGCAAACTGTAGAATTGTATCGATACTTTCCTGTTTCGCATTATCAATAAATCCGCAGGTATTGATAATGACGATGGAAGCGTCATCACCGGTTGATTCGTGTTCAACGTCGAATTTATTTGCTTTCAGTTGATTCATCAGTACTTCTGAGTCCACAACATTTTTGGAGCACCCGAGGGTGATCACGTTCACTTTATTTTTTTTCAGTGTTTTGGTTTTCATTCGGATGATGATTGGAATTAGATCTCACTGAAAAGCGAATCCACAAATTCAATTTTATTAAAGACTTGTAAATCTTCCATCTTCTCTCCGACTCCGATATACCTCACGGGGATCCGGAACTCATCGGAAATGCCGATCACCACACCGCCTTTGGCAGTGCCATCCAGTTTTGTGAGCGCCAGGGCATTCACATCTGTTGCTTTGGTAAACTGACGTGCCTGTTCAATAGCATTCTGACCGGTAGAAGCATCCAGCACCAGCAAAATTTCATGGGGAGCATCCGGAATGACTTTTTGCATCACTCTTTTTATTTTGGATAACTCGTTCATGAGATTAATTTTATTGTGGAGTCTGCCGGCAGTATCAATGATGACGACATCCGCATTTTGCGCCACAGCAGATTGAACCGAATCAAAAGCAACAGAAGCGGGGTCTGAACCCATTGGCTGTTTGATAATCGGTACATCTACCCGCTTGCTCCATATGTCGAGCTGATCGACTGCTGCTGCTCGAAATGTATCTGCTGCACCGAGCAATACTTTTTTCCCGTTTTTTTTAAACTGGTATGCAAGTTTCCCGATGGTTGTCGTTTTGCCAACGCCATTCACTCCGACGACCATGATCACATGGGGCATCCCATTGTGCTGCGGAAGTACAAAGTCGGTTTCGTCAAGCGTGTTATTTTCTGCGAGCAATGCCGCGATTTCATCTTTTAATAATTTGTTCAATTCATCGGTACCAACGTATTTGTCTTTTGCTACCCGGTCTTCGAGGCGCTTGATGATTTTTAAAGTTGTATTGACGCCAATGTCTGAGGATACCAGGATTTCTTCGAGGTTATCGAGGACTTCGGTGTCAACGGTTGATTTACCGACAACTGCCTTTGCGATCCTGGAAAAAAGGTTGGTTTTTGTTTTCTCCAGCCCTTTGTCAAGACTTTCTTTTTTTTCCTTTGAAAAAAAATTAAATAAACCCATGGTAATGGAATTTCCTGGTGTAGAATTCGATTCTGTTTTGGTGTGCAGGAAGAGATGAATGGTGTAAATGAAAAAAGCTTCTTTCATCCTGAAAGAAGCTCAATGCATTTATGTACTGCACAAGATTATTTCGATTTCAAGAAATCTTTCACGTGATCGTTGTGCACGACTTCCTCCTTAAACTGGTAAGCGCCGGTGTCGGGGTTCTTGATCATTTTGATCACTTTGGAAAACTCTTTTCCTTTTCCGCTTTTCAGGGTTGCAACTACTTTCTTTGCCATGACTTAATACTATTTTGGATTGTTGACAGAACTGGAGGGTCTGGAATTATTTGATCTCTTTGTGAACGGTCATTTTCTTGAGGATCGGATTGAATTTCTTCAATTCGAGACGTTCCGTGGTGTTCTTTTTATTTTTAGTCGTGATGTAACGGGAAGTACCCGGCATTCCGCTTGCTTTATGCTCGGTACACTCCATGATTACTTGTATGCGGTTACCTTTCTTTGCCATGATGAGTCGATTTGATTTATTGGGCAGGTCTCAGACCTATTTTCAAGGGCTGCAAATATACCAAAAAAAACTCCGGATGCAAACTATTTAGTCTGAAAATCGATCGTTTTCAGCATTTATTTGTTGAAAATGGACTTTTCCAGCATCGTTTTTTCAACATCCTGCCATTTTCGGGGCAATGCACCCGAAAGTACTTCATGGCCATCCTCCGTAATCAGGACATCTTCTTCCAGCCTGATCCCGATCTTCCACCAGCGCGGGTCACAGGGACTTCCTTCAGGGATGTAAATGCCGGGTTCAATCGTAATTATATTTCCGGCTTTAAGAGCAGAATAGGTTCCCGCATCGTGCGCATCCAGTCCGAGGTAATGAGAAGTTCCATGCATGAAATAGGTATTCAATTCTTCGGGTTCCCTGATAATTCCGAGTTTCATCAAACCCTGGCTGAGAACTTCCTTTGCCTGTTGGTGGGGATCGGTGAATTTGTTGCCGGGTTGACAGACAAGGAAAGCCGCTTCCTGAGCCTGGAAGACCAGTTCGTAAATTTGCTGTTGTTCTCCGGTGAACTTACCGTTAACAGGCAGGGTTCGTGTTATATCAGCTGTGTATCCATGGTATTCGGCACCCATATCCAGCAGGATGAGTTCACCGGATTTTAATGGTTTGCGGTTGGATTCATAATGAAGAATGCAGGAGTTTTCTCCGCCACCGCAAATGCTTGGATATCCTGTTGCTTCAGACCCTTCGGATTTGAAAATATATTCCCCGACAGCTTGTGTTTTGTATTCGCTGAAACCCGGTTCTAAGGCTCGCATCATCTCCAGATGCCCTGCAATGCTAATGGAAATAGCTTTTTTCATCAGCACAATTTCCTCTTCGAGTTTGACTTCACGGAGTGTCGTGAGGATTTTGCCAAGTTTGAAATCATCGTCTGCTCCCGAAGGGAAACCGGAATTTAATTTGAAATGTTCAACCAGGCTATACACATCCTCATTGTCTTTCCTGTCATCTGTCATTCCCTTTGGAAATTTCATTCGCAGAATCCATTTCATGGAATTGTATTCCAGTGGATAGTCATTAAATTCATTTGTCGGAAGGACAATTTCAATACCCGATATCCGTGAAGCATTTTCCGGCGAAGCCATTCTTCCTGTCCACTGTTCTTTACCGGCATTTCTGGCAGGAATGAACAGAATTTCATTTACGGACTTTCCGCTGATCGTGTGTTTTTCTTTATAGATAATGAGGACCGAATTCGCTTCTGTAAATCCTGTCAGGTAATAGAAATTCGGATCCTGGTGGTAAGTATAATTCACATCATTGGACTTGTTTCTTTCCGGTGCAGAAAATAATACACACATGGAACTATCCGGTAGTTTTTCACGAACAGCATCCCTCCTTCCTTTAAAGAAATCCGGTGTAAGAAGATCCTGATCGTAGGATGGAAAACTTGAAGTTTGAGAGAACAGATTCAACCAGGGAAAACAAACACCCAAACAAAGGAGCAGGCGGATTTTTTTCATTTGAAACTCATAGAGAACTGCACCATTCGCTCCCGGGAAAGAGCCGTGGCGGAGGTTCGTGATAGAATGTAAATATCCGAAAATTCATTCAGAATAATAATTCTTCTTTCTGTCCAATTCGCATTTGTCGAATTTATTATACCTTGACATTGCAAATGCCGGTTTCAGTACTTCCTTAAATCCATTTGGCATACTATAATACTTTAACCATCATCAAACAGCCATGAAAAAACTCATCCTGATTTCGCTGTTTTTATTCTCAGCGGCATTCTCATTTGGTCAGCTTAGCTGGCTGCAAATGCCCGATTTTCCGGGGACAGTCCGACGCGGTGTTTCGTCCTTTGCAATAAATGGTAAAGGTTACATGGGTCTTGGTTTGTTGTCCGGAGGACAAGGAGAAACTGATTGGTATCAATATGACCCTGTTTCAAATGCATGGGTACAGAAAGCAAGCCTGCCTGCAACCGGCCGTTTCGGTTGTGTCAGTTTTTCCATTGGAAGTAAAGGCTATGTCTGCACAGGCTCCACCGGAGCGCCGACCAGTGATTTATTTGAATACGATCCCGCATTGAATTCATGGACCACGAAATCGCCTTTTCCGGGGGGATTAAGGGAGAGTGCTGCAGGTTTTAGTCTAGGTGGTAAAGGGTATGTAGGCACAGGATATGCCGGCGGCAACAGTTACGACGATTTTTACGAGTATGATCCCATTTT
>DAORHY010000202.1:0-6934 GCA_035438225.1 Bacteroidia bacterium | reverse complement strand
TAATAATATTCAATTTTACGGAATGCTCATCGGGGTTCTCAAAATTGATATTGGGAGCAATAAAGCTGTTTTGCATCATTAACATGGAATACACAATCTCACTTGCCCCGGCCATCCAGCATTCGTGTCCGGTCATTGATTTTGTAGAACTTACGGGTGTCCTGGCATCGCCAAAAACCTCCGCAATTGCATCCGCTTCACTGGCATCACCCGCCGGTGTGGACGTGGCGTGTGCATTAATATAATCCACAAGCCCGGGGTCGATACCGGCATCTATCATGGCCATTTTGAGCGCACGTACGGGTCCATCGACAGTAGGATTGGAAATATGGCCGCCATTGGAAGAAAATCCATATCCGATTACTTCACCCAGGATGGTCGCTCCTCGTTTCAGCGCCGAATCCAGGCTCTCCAGGATTACTGTGGCAGCCCCTCCGCTCGGAATAAGCCCGTCACGGTCCCTGTCAAAGGGTCGGGAGGCTTTCGTTGGATCCGATTCATGTATGGAAAATGCAGACAAGGCATCAAAATTTCCCATGGAAAAAATATTGATTTCCTGAGCACCACCGCAAATCACACAATCCTGTAAACCTGTTTTAATAAAGTGGTAACCCAGTCCAATGGCATGGCTCCCGCTTGCACAGGCAGCACTGACAGTGAAATTAATTCCTTTCAATTTGAAAATGGTCGAAAGGTTCATCGTCACCGTTGAATTCATGGTCTGGAAAACAGAACCAGATCCAACAAGCATGGTATCTCTTTTTGCACGGATAATGTCTGTCGCTTCCACAACGGGTTTCGCGGAGCTGTCATTCCCGTATATAATTCCAACTTCCCGCTGGTCGATCCAGTCCTGGTCGATACCGGCGTTTTTCATTGCTTCCAAGGTTGCCACGTAAGCATATTCTCCCTGCTCCGGCAGCATGATGCGTGCACGCCGGTCGAGCAATCCTTTCAACACCGGCCGCTCAACAAACCCGGTCAGACCGGAACGATAACCAAAGTGCTTACGTTCCTGATCCAGAATGATCCCACTTTTCCCTTTGAACAATGAGTCCCTCACCTCATCGAGATTCTTCCCGATACAGCTGTAGATTCCGAGGCCGGTGATTACTACTCTGGGCATTTATTTTAGTGGTTAGTGCTTGGTAGTTATACGTTATTGGTTGTTGGTTGTTGGTTGTTGGTTGTTGATTGTTAGGCCACGACAGGATTATAAATGAATTTGATTCGTTTTGCTTTGGTAATGAGTTGTGAGGAATGGCTTTTTATCAGACGAAATGAGATTGGAGTTGAAACTATTTAATTTTCTGGCCTCCCAATAACCAAAAACCAACAACCAACAACTAAGAGTACAGTCCTCCATTGATCGAAAGCACTTCTCCCGTGATGTACGCTGCTTCCGGTGAAGCGAAGAAGCCAACGGCGTGGGCGACCTCTTCCGGTTCGCCAAAACGATGAACCGGGATCATTGCTTTCAAATCTTTTTCGTTTAGGCCTTCGGTCATTTCCGTTTTGATGAATCCCGGGGCGATGGCATTAACGGTGATTCCTCTCCTGCCAACTTCCTGTGCGAGCGCTTTGGTCGCACCGATGACTCCTGCTTTTGCAGCGGAATAATTTGTTTGTCCGGGCAATCCTTTGAGTCCTGAAAGGGCAACAATATTGCTAATCCTTCCGAATTTTTTTACAAGCATACCATTTAACACCAGTCGGGTAACATAGAAAAAGTCATCGAGGCTGGTTCCCAAAACGCTGTCCCAGTCTTCATCCTGCATCCACATCATCAGCACATCTTTCTTGATCCCTGCATTGTTAACCAGGACTTCTATCAAATCATCCGGATGTTGTTCAATCCATGTACCCAGTATATTTTGAACGGATTCTTTACTGGCAACATCAAACTTCAACAATTCGCCGCCGGCGCCAATCGCTTTTACCTGGCGGAGTGTTTCTTGCGCAGCATCTTCGTTCGACACATAATTCACAAGGACATAATATCCCATTGAGGCCATTTTCAAGCATATAGCCCGACCGATACCCCTTGAGCCCCCCGTTACCAATGCACATCTCATGTAAACTCCCTGATTATTGTTAAAGTGCGCCTATAAAGGCAAAAATAGGGATTTTTTAGTTGTTCATTGTTGGTTTTTAGTTGTTCGGACGCCTTTTCCGGATCAAAAGAAAGGGCATTCTCCAAAGGACCTCTATTAATCTAATAATCAAGATTATCTATTTGAATTTCATGAGAAATAATGCTCGGTACCCAACAATACAAAACCTGATTTGAAGGCTGAAAATGGCTCATCATCCCGTCGGAGCCTAAAAACCTGCAGCTGATAGCGAACTATTAAAGTGCTTCCAACAACTCCCTCACCCGCTTCAAATCCTGATACTTCGGCTTGTCTTCAATAAATTTCGGAAAAATTTTGCGGACTTCCTGGTAAACTTGCCTGGTACTGGAAGATAGTTTTGACGAACAATCCATGTAGTCGACGGCCTGAACGAGTGTCATGAGCTGTATCGTTAATACATCCAATGTATTGTCGATTACTTTTTTGGTCATCAGTGCCGCATTGCAACCCATACTCACGATGTCCTGGTTGTCGTTGTTGTTCGGAATGCTGTGGACGTACATCGGAAAAGAAAGGGTTTGGTTTTCTGCGACGGTGGATGTTGCGGTGAACTGCATGCCTTGCATCCCAAAATGAAAACCGAGTGTACCGAGATTCACAAAGGGCGGGAACTTATTATTGAGCTTGTCATTCAGCAAATAATTTAATTGCCGTTCGGAGAGCATGGATAATTTTGTGATGGCAATTTTCAATTTATCCATTTCCAGCGAAACATAATCACCGTGGAAATTTCCTCCATGATAGACGTTCCGGTTTTCATAATCGATGACGGGGTTGTCGTTGACTGAATTCACTTCATTCACCACGGTCTGCTCTGCCTGCGAAATTGTATCGTAAATCGGACCGAGCACCTGGGTGATGCAACGCAACGAATAATATTCCTGCACCTTATCTTCAAACACATCCTGCTCGATACTTGCAGCGTTGTACAGATGGTCAGAACGTTTGCGGATCATTTTACTGTCGGCAAGGATATCGCGCATCATTCCCGCAATCTTGTTTTGACCGGGATGCTTTTTCACCACATTCAGTTCAGCGGAAAAATGATCGTCGAAAGCGGAGACAACTTCATTGGTCATTGCCGATAACATCACGCTCCGGTTCAAAATATTTTTTGCCTGGATTAAATTGACCAGGCCGATTCCGGTCATCGCGGACGTTCCGTTGAGTATCGCCAGGCCTTCGCGCAGATGAATAGTCAGCGGTTTTAGTTTGCATTCAGAAAATACACCGGCGGTATTTTTAACCACTCCATTAAAAATTACTTCTCCCTCTCCGATCAGAACAAGTGCAAGATGCGCGAGCTGAACAAGGTCGCCGCTTGCACCTACGCCTCCGTGTTCCGGAATGCAGGGATAAATTTCCAGGTTGATTAAGTCCTTTAGTAACAAAGGAAGCTCTTCATGTACACCGGAATAGCCCAGCATAAACGAATTCAACCGGGCGATCATCATTGCTTTCACGTACACAGGCGGCAGGCAATTCCCTGCACCGGAACAATGACTGCGAATGAGGTTGTATTGCAATGGGATGCTCTGCTCTTCGGGAATACGGTACTGCGCCATAGGCCCCAGACCGGTGTTTATTCCGTAGATTAATTTGTCTTTGGAAAATGTTTTAAGAAAACCAAAACTATCCTTAACTTTCTGAATTGCAGTGGCATCCAACGTCACCGAAGCGTTCTTCAGCAGCAATTCCTGCACCGTTTCCAGTGTCAATTCTCCCTTTACATTTGCTTCCATAGGGATTCAAAAATAGACAATCGGGGTGGATTTGGAAAGAGGGGACGGGGGACGAGAGTCGGGGGACGGAATTTGATGGTTAGTGCTTGGTTGTTGGTTGTTGGTGCTTAGTAGCTAATGCAAACCTTCTGCTTATATTCTTTAAAATTTATAACATAACACTTAACATCCTGGTACTTTGTACCTGGTACCTTGTACCATTCAGCAGGTACCAAGTACCAACCAACTGGCATCAAGCAAAAAATCACCCCCGTTCACTCCGCCAACAACCCATAATAAAGTACATCGATAAACTTTCCATCATACGTCTTAAAATCCTGCCGAAGTTTTCCTTCGAGCTGGAAACCTGTCTTCTCCGCAACTTTAATGCTTGCAATGTTATCTTCTGATGTACGCAGATAGACTTTATTCAATTTCAATTCACGAAAACAATAATCGACAACGAATGAAACTGCTTTGGTGATTATTCCTTTGCAGGAATATTCATCGTCAATAAAATATCCAATTTCAGATTTCAGAACTTTCCAGTCTGTGTCCTTTAAGAATACCGAACCGATAATTTTTTTACTCTTCTTTTCACAAATAACAAAAGAATAAAACTGACGTTTTTCCCAGGCATTAACTCGTTCAGCAATAAATGAAGTTGTCGAATTCAAATCACTATTCGCACTCACAGTTACAGGAAAATACTTTGCAATCCGCTCTCTGTTTGTATCAATAAAGATGAAATACTTGTCAGCATCATCAACTTGCAATCGCCTTATAAGAAATTCATCAAATTCAATATTCATAGATCAGAAGATAAGTTCTAATTGATTTTTGTATTTAATTGGGAAAACAATTTTGTATCACAAAGCTCATGAAGGTTACACTAAGTTAATGAAGCTTTGCAAGGGTAACTCATGGCATCCAATTAAAAAAAACCCTTAAAAAACAACCAACAACAAACCAACAACCAATAACCAACAACCAACAACCAACCACTAAGCACTAAGCACTAACCACTAAAAACTACCGGCGCCTGTGATCCTTAAACTTCATCGCCTTCCTGTTTCCATCCGGGAATTGGAGAAAGCGGATTTCTTCTTCGCTTACGTAATGGATCTGCGGAATCACCCGAAGCCGTGACTGGAGATCCGTACGTATTTTTTGAGTCAGCTCCTGTCCCATGTGGATTGGAAGAATATGCAAAACGACTTCATCGGTATCGATTTCATTTGAAAAAACTTCCGCAACATAATCTTTGATTTCTTCCATACCGTTCAGCAAATCAAACAATGCCGGAGGATACATGGTGGTTCCTTTCAGTTTGATCATTTGTTGTTTTCTTCCGAGTACCGGAGACAAGCGGAGGGAATTTCTTCCGCAGGAACAAGGAGAAGTATGTGCAATGCAAACATCGCCGGTTTTGTAACGGAGCAACGGCATTCCTTCCACACCCAAAGTGGTAATCGTCACTTCTCCTTCAGCTCCATCCGGAACAGGATTTCCGTCTTCATCAAGAATTTCAACGAGAATCAGATCGGGCTGCAAATGCCCGCCTTTTCCTTCACGACATTCGGTGAATGCCGTTTGCATTTCCGTGGAAGCATAGGTTGAATACAATTGAATATTCCATGCAGATTGGATTTTGGTCCCGAGTTTATTCAATGTAAAATCCGGATTGCGGATATTTTCCCCGATACACACCGCTTTTTTTACCGAAGAAGAATTGATGTCAAGTCCGATATCGCCTGCGAACTCAATCAGTTTTAACAGCATGGAGGGAACCCCGACGACAACAGTCGGATTGAGACGTTTGATGTTTTCCCATTGCATTGCCGGTGCACCCGGGCCAAGGCGGATAATTCCGGCGCCAAGTTTGCGCAGTCCGGCATAGTAGGCGATCCCGGCCATAAACTGACGGTCAAGGGTAAGCAATAACTGGTAAATATCCTTTGCGCTTCCGTCCGCGCATAAAAACGAACCGTATTCATTGAAGGCAAGGCGTTCCAGGTCATTGCTTGTCAATGCAACGGTCACCGGACTGCCCAGTGTACCGGAAGTTGAGGTGTACTCAACGATCCGCTCCCTCGGAACACATAAAAAATCCCAGTTCCAATGCTGCATGTCAGTTTTTGAAATGACAGGCAACTTCGGAAGATCATCGAGTGACAGAATGCGTGAGGTGTTCACATTCTGTTCCCGAAACAAGCGTTGATAGAACGGTGAATTCTCAGAAAGATAACGAAACGTTTCGAGGAAATGTCTTTCCTGGATACGCCTGATTTCCGCTTTTGGCAAAAAAGAAGTTTCGGTGGAATAATTCATGCCTGTTCTATAATTACAATCGCCGTGGCGATACTTTTTAGGTGAGACAAAGAGAGCGAAATTTTTCCCGGTGTCAAACGGTTAAATGTTTCCAGCGTTTTACCGTACAGCCTGATTTCCGGACGCACAAACCCCTCTTGCCTTACTTCTATTTCGTGAAAGGCTGTATCCCCTGACCAGCCGGTTCCCATTGCCTTCAGGAATGCTTCCTTCGCCGCGAAGCGCGCGGCATAGTGTTCATACTTATTCGCCTTCCCTTCGCAATATTCGATTTCGTGCAGGGAGAAAACATATTCGCGAAATCCGTTTTCCGACGACACACGCGCTTGTACACGTTCGACTTCTATCACATCTATTCCCACTCCGTGAATCATGTCAGGGGTTGTATTTCTTCCGGCAGGCCAGAATCTGATCCTGAATATAATCTTCTTCCTGCTTTGTTGCGATAACTTTTTTTAGTGCGGTCTCATAAAACCGGATGGCCATGGTATAATCCTTCATTTTGAAAAAATAATCTCCCGCCAGCACATATCCATGGTAATAGGAAGGATTCAACAACACGAGGCTGTCCGGATCGATGGCTTGGCCATCCGCCATGCGTTTTTTCATTTGCCTGAATAGAACGAAATTCCGGTATTGAGGAGACAATAAAAATGAATCGGCCGGAATTGTAAGGTCCTGCTCGATGAGTTCATGATCCGATTGCATGCCCTTCATCGAAAAAATTTTCATCAGGTCATAGGCGAC
>DAORHY010000201.1:0-6951 GCA_035438225.1 Bacteroidia bacterium | reverse complement strand
ATCTGGAAATATTATTCATGAATTTTTACACGAGGTTTTTAGAGGCTCCCTATAGCGGCCCGTATCAGAAACCAATATGGAGGAGGTTGTTGCGCTGTTCGACCAGAGATATGAATCCCCTGCAGTTGCCGTCAGCGTCACAGAGCCATTGCAAATCATGAAGGGTCCATTAGGAGAAACGGAAACGGCAGGAATGGTAGTGACAAGCACAGTTGTTGTTGCAAGGTAATCGTTGGATGCATTGGTGTCACCGTTCAACACACTGTAACCTGAAAAGGAATAAGTACCGGTCAGGCTCATGTCATAAGTACTATCAAAAGCAATTGTCATGACTGCGCCGCCGGCCAGCGAACCTGTTGAAATTATTTTGTTGAATACTCTAACGTTAAAAGATGGATTTACGGCATTCAACTGAATCTGTAATGGACTATTTACAAAATCAACAGGACTGCTTCCGTAATTCTTTACCTGCACCCGGATCACTTGTGATGGACTGCCGCATTGTTGGTTCAAAGGAGAAATAAGTGCCAATAGGCCCGCATCTGCCGGAGTGGTGCCTCCGATTTCGAAATTGAAGACAGCACAAACCGGTAAGTGGTCGGATGCATTGTGAAGGGCATTTGCCACCGCGATAGGCACTGCCGTGTTCGGCTGTTTGTTGATTGAATCATTGTAATGATTCCCGTCATTTCCATAGGGGACACAGGAGTTCTGACGATAGGAGACTCCGCCAGGAATGCTGATGGCATTAGAATACAGAATTAAATCGAAACGGTCATCCAGTCCGCCGGTAGAACCTCCTCCAAAAGCACGAATCCTTGTAGATTGAGTGTGATGTGCTGAAAAGGAAGCTGAATTCCATATACCAGTCATCGGTATCGGATCAATAAAATGGCCATCATTGGCCGGCTGCACCTGGAGCAGTTTTTGATATGCGCTTTCTGAGGAAGAATAAAAATTAAAATCCCCACACACAATAAAATTACTACCTGCCGGAAGTGCATTGGTAATTTTACGCAGGCTGTCTGCTTCAGCTGCCCGCTGTGCTTCATTGGAGGAGCCGGAGCTGGCCTTCAAATGCACCGCATAAATACGAATGGTGTCTCCCGACAAAATATGCAAGAGTGTAAATTCGCTGATGTTCCGTAAATTGGTTTGGATGGCTCTGTTGTTCACAAAAACAAACTTCGCCGTTTTATAAAATATTCCATTGTCCGTATCGGGTCCATCTACAAAAGAACCGGCAGCATAGTCCTGGGAATTTGCGTTTAACACATTTGACAAAAATATATTGACTCCCCATTGGGAATTCATTTCCTCAACAACAAGAATGTCCGGATTCGCTGCTGATAATATGGTTCTGTAATGTGGATTACGCAGTGAGGTGTCGGCGGAAGGGGAAGAAATGTCTGGATAGTTCAGCAGATTGTACGCCATGAACTGAACTGCATCCTGCTGCTGGGCATTGACAATCAATTGAAAAAAGATAAATCCTAAAATAAGCTGGATTTTCTTTTGACAAAACAGGCAATGAAAAACCTGCCCGCAAAACGGGAACAGACGAATATTGAATTGCATCAATGAAGACGAATCGAACTAATAAAGCAATAATGAAATCACGCAGGGGGAGCATTGCGAATATAGAAAATGTAACCGGGAATCCAAATGAAAAGGGTGTCTGACTTATAAAACAGGCTGTAGTGGCGGTTTATACGCTGTTTTACTTACAGCATTCTAAACACCACCCGGGAACTGTCAATTTAGGGTCGTCTTCCAATCCAAAATTGTCAATGTTTGGCCCATTTATGCAATAATTCGCTATTTATTTTCAGATTCTTTGCTTCTGTGTCAACCTTCCGCATACCTCGTCATGTTCTAAAATCCCAGAGGAAATCAGCGCAAAACGTGTATAAAATATCCATTCCCATGTGGCCTCTTTTATCATCTTTATCAACATAAAATCTCCTGCCTGATCGAATAATTTAGAAATCCGTAAATTTTGGAACGCTGTTTTTTACATTCCAAAAAAACAGAAACATTTATTTTAATTCTGCTTTTTCTGCAGTTGCTCCAGGATTCTTTTCACTTCGTGGATTTCCTGTTTCAGGGACTCATTTTCAAACTTCACCTTTTCCAGTTCGTTAACTTTTATACTCAATTCCTGAACTGCCTTTACTAAAGGGACTACAAATTCACCATAGCGCAAGGCATATAAATCACTGGCATTTTTCGGAGCATCTATTCCGCTGAAATTAAATCCTGATTCATTTGCAGCAGCTTCCACTTCCTGAGCGATGAAACCTGTGTAAATGATTTTCTCTTTTTCTTCGCGTGCCTGGACAGTGTATTCATCGGGTTGTTTTTTTATGGGATTCCCGTTTTCATCGAGTCCACGGTCCTCGTTCAGTACATCGGCGAGTTTCCGAACATCCAGGTTGTATGTAACCGGACGAAGTTTCAGGATAAAATCAAGGCCTTTCACATTTTCCTGCACATTCTTTTTATAGCGTCCGTCACTCAGGTTCGACCAACCCACATATCCACCTATGGAATTGTTGCTGGAGTTTCCGATCCGGACCTGATTGGAAGCGGTAAGGGAGGCAACACTTCCAATGCCGGTACAATTGAAATACCCATTAATATTTGCATCTACACTTGTACCAATTAGGGTATTGTTCCATCCATGATTCGCAAAGGCTCCTGCCTGAAACCCCACTGCAACATTGTTTGCAGAAGCAGAAGTTGTATACAGCGCTTGCTTTCCTACCGCCACATTTGCGTATCCCGTACCATTGTTATATTGGGATTCAAATCCCACAGCAACATTATCGTAACCGGTCGTACTGTTGGACATTGCGCTTGTTCCCGCTGCAACATTGTTAGAAGCCGTTGAGTTGCTAAAGAGTGCATTCGTTCCGTATGCGGTATTTGAACTACCGGTGGTATTCATACGCATAGACATATATCCGTTTGCAACATTATTCACTCCTGAACTATTTGTAAAAAGTGCCTGATAACCCACGGCTGTATTCCATCCGGCATTTGCGTTTAACAATGTTTGAAATCCAATTGCAGTATTGTAATTCCCCGACACATTTGATTGCATGGACCCGTCTCCCACGGCAGTATTATTTTGTCCGGTTGTATTATAATACAACGCATCCTTACCAATAGCCATATTAAAGTTTCCGGAAACATTGGAATATAGAGAATATGTTCCAAGTGCTGTATTGTTGTGGCCGGTCCTGTTGAATACAAGCGATGATATCCCAATGGCAATATTGTTATACCCGGCTGTATCAAAATACAATGCTTCGGACCCGATGGCAATGTTCCTGTCACCGTTGGTATGCCAATACATCGCGTTTGAACCAATGGCAACATTCAGAGTTGATGTTGTACTCAGACGGAGCGCTCCGTTACCGATCGCAACATTTAGGCCTCCGGTTAAATTTGACCAAAGTGCCCCGGGTCCAAATGCTATATTACTCGCTCCGGTTGTGTTTGAAAATAATGCTTCATATCCGAATGCCGTATTAACAAGGGCTGTAGTACTGCTATAAAGCGCACGATATCCGAATGCCGTATTGTAGTAACCAGTAGTATTCGACTTACCGGACCCTCTTCCCACAAATGTATTTGAAATTCCTCCGCCTGTTTTGTTGTTTACAGATCCGGCCTGATAACCCACAAACAAATTGCTTGTATCGTCCGAATGAATCCACATCAGATCCGTACCGGCACTATTACGAAGTTTGATCAGTGGATTAGAGTTTCCTTGTGTGCTGTTCGCATCAACGATCAATTGAGAAACATCCGCACTTCCTTTAACATGCAATTTACCGGCAGGCACAGCTTGGTTGATTCCGATGTTGCCGCCATTATTAAAAATATTACTGCTGTTTACTACCCAAGATGAGCCGTTCCAATAAGGAGTATTTCCGGCAGCGTTTCCATTTGCAAGTACTCCTGAAGGACCCTGTGGGCCGGTGAGATTTGACTGCAAGGTCCACGTTGACGCTGCTGTTTTTTTTTTAGTAGTCACCGTTTGCGGTATTCAGATATAAATCGTTTACGGCTCCTGTAGCTCCTGTCGGGACTCCGTTTCCTGTAAACCATGTTGCTCCGTTGGTTCCATTTGTACCATTAGAACCATTGGTGCCTGCAGGTCCGGTAAGATTTGCCTGTAGCGTCCATACAGACGCTCCCGTTTTTTTGTAGAAGTCACCGTTAGATATATTCAGGTATAAATCATTTTGGGCACCCGTAGCTCCTGACGGAACTCCGTTTCCTGTCAGCCATGTTGCTCCGTTTGTACCATTGGTACCATTGGTACCATTAGTACCGTTGGTGCCATTGGCGCCTGCTGTTCCCATGGGTCCGGAAAGATTTGCCTGTAGTGTCCACACAACTGCTCCTGTTTTTTTGAAGTAGTCTCCGTTTGTTGTATTCAGGTATAAATCATTGACTACTCCAAGTGCTGATGCTGGTGCGCCTGCACCCGTGAACCATGTTGCTCCCGGACTTCCTGCAGGGCCTGGCGCTCCGTTCAGGTTCACTTGCCAATTACTGAATGTGCCCGAGCCCACAATCGCAGAAACAGTAACTGTCATGGAACCGGAAGCCGTTGTATAATTTGTAAGGGTTGCAGTCATATAATTCGAACCGCTGTTAGCGATAAGGACTGTTTGTCCGGAAGAATAAGACAACCCCGGATCAACCGTTAATGTTTTTGATCCGGTGGAAATACTGAGAGAGGTAGAAGATGTGGTTGCATACCTGTCGCCGGGAGAGCCCTGTGGACCTTGCGGACCGGATAAATTTCCTTCGGGAGTCCACACGGAAGCTCCGGTCTTTTTATAATAATCACCATTGGCTGTGTTCAGGTAATAATCATTTATTGCTCCGGTAGCCCCTCCTGGCGCTCCGCTGCCAGTGTACCATGTTGCGCCATCAGAACCGGCAGGCCCAGTGTTGCCGCTTGACGCAAACAAAGCGTAGGGTACACTCTGCAATTTAGATGAACCCATATTTACATAAGCAGAACCGCCATTTATATCCATTTCAACATTTAACCAAGGCGTTATTCCAGACCAGTTCAGTAAGGAAAATGTACCAAGAACCGGAGTTCCATTTCCCACTTCAAGGGTGAACAACCCAAACGAATTCGTTGTTGCAGTTTGTGTTTCGCTGAACAATGCTGATCCTCCGTTCCCATCGGTGATTGTAAACCGAATGGAAATATTCCGGGCAGGCAAAATGGCTCCCCCATTATCTCGGGCAATGGCCTGGTAGTTCATGCTTTGCGGGGCCTGGGCGTTCAGAGAAGATAGTAACCCAAATATCGCGACAAGGAGAGTGAGAAGTGATTTCATAGTAAAGGGTGTATGTATTTACTTAGTGAGAATTATTTTTACAAAGGTTTGCTCCTGACGGGCAGAAGAAAGTTTAGGGTGCATGAATTTCATAAGATAGATACCGGATGCGGATTCCTTCAGGTCATATAAATAATTTTGCAGTTGTCCGGTAAGCACAATTTCATCCTGAAAAACTATTTTTCCAAATACATCATAAAGGACAACAGAAGCAGCGCATGCTGCAGAGGACTGAATCACAATGCTGAATTTTCCATCAGTAGGATTCGGATAAACTCTACAGGAAAAATTGGGGTCCGGGTAATCGCCTACATAAACTCCCCAATCAAATACTTGTTGAAATCCCTGAGTTAACATGGATGTTCCGGAAGTAAATGTTTCTACCATTGTTTCTTCCCCTGTTGTAAAAGAAAGCTGACCTGATGTATTCGAATAATAACCTCCGGAAGATGAAACAACAAACGGGGACAGTGACTGAGCCCGGAGACTGTACCCCAGAATTAAAAATCCAACAATTAGCATTGCTGATTTCATAAAAATATAGTTTAAAAGAAAATGAATAAATAAATAACGTACTGTATGCCGGAAAGCCTGATAAAAATAATATGTAAATGAAATAAATACTGAAGCGATATTAAAGGTAGTGTAATTCGTCAGATAACCAAATGGACTTCCCAAAATAACTTTTCATTTATTCTTATTCGAAACCACACCCGATTCGATGAATCAGAAATAAATTGAAAATCCTACCGGGAAAGAATTTTGTCGGGAAGTGGGGTGGCTCACTCCGACCGACCCGCGAATGTACTGCAGATTAGGAAAAATGATGTTCAGAAAATTGAACAGCCGGGACGGGCTATGTTCATTTTAACCCTGTACTCTGAACATTCGCTAACCAATTGCTATTACCAATCCCTACGGATGCTGAATCACAAATGCTGCACGGGTTGACAAATTATTTGATGACATTGCATTTACAAAATAAACCCCCTCTTTCCATTTGCTAACGTCCAAATGATATTCTGACAGTCCCCGGACAGAAATTGTCTCGAGCAAAACCCCAAGATTATTACTGATTTCCAATGTAATTGTATTATCAAATTTAATGGTGGCACGTTCCCGAGCAGGATTTGGATAAATAATAAAATCAGGTTTGCCCGGAGTTTCAAAAACAGCAATCGGTTTGGCGGCACTGGGACAGGATGCGAGATCCATATAGTATCCGAATGCTCCGGTTAACGTCTTGATGAGCGTAAAGGCTATGTTGTTGCCGGATTTAATGCCTTCATACAATCCATCGGCCCCATTGCACGTCAGGCCATACAAGCGATCTCCAAGGATAGTGAATCCGCAATTCGGCCCGGCAGGAAATCCAGTAGTTGTGAAAGAATCAACGGGAATTCCCGAAGGGTCATATGCCCGAATGATTTGATCGTTTGTAAAAAATAAATAAAAATTACCTTCTCTGTCTGTCGCCACATCATGAATGACGCCGCCGTGTGAAACTATGTTTGTTAAAAGTAAAGTGCAGTTCCCTGTGCTGTCATACCGGTAAACATATTGTTCGTTATCATCG
>DAORHY010000200.1:0-7008 GCA_035438225.1 Bacteroidia bacterium | reverse complement strand
CACACGATGGTACTGACATTAGTCTGAATACCGGAATGAGCCCGTATTCTATATCCGCAGGGACCTTACAGGGTGCGCGAAGAAACGACCTCAATTCGTTCAGCGGATTTGCCGGAGCCGGTAACGGACCTTCTCCACTTCCTGTGGAACTCCTTTATTTTACAGCCGAGAAAAGCGGAAAGTCGTCGGTGCTTTGTTCCTGGGCAACATCCACTGAAATCAATAATGATTATTTCGAAGTGTATGCTGCCCGTGAAAATGCAGGTGTTTTCGGTTATCAGAAAATTGCTTTCGTGAAGGGGCATGGAACAACATCCGAGCAATACAATTATTCCATCGTCGACGATGCACCTGTCCAGGGAAAAAATTATTACAAACTCCGGCAGGTAGACTACGATGGACAGACCCGTGAATCGGAAGCTGTCGTAGTGCTGTTCAATTCATCGAAAAATTTTGAACTGATTTCTGTTTCTCCGAATCCATTTAGTTCAGATCCTTTTTTGTATGTACAGTCGGGTGTAGCCGGCACACTGGATATACGCATTGAAAATTCCATCGGACAGGTTGTCAGCACCAAATCAGAATACCTGAGCCGCGGAAGCAGGACATTGGAACTTTCGTTGCCCGCTTCGCTTGCTTCCGGTGTTTATTTTGTACACCTTTTGTTTGAAGGCGAACAGCATGTTGCAAGGCTGATCAAAAAATAACCGAAAGCGATTTTTTGTATCTTCCAGCCAGGTTATTAAAGAAGATCGTTATGATTGTGACTTGTGTTATCGACGGAAATTTATTCCGCGTTGATTTGTCGAAGCCCCATGATATTTCCATTCCCTTGCGTGCAGGTGAAATGAATGTAAATGCATTTCACATTCCTCCAATGCAAATTCAGCCGTTTCGTGCCGGAAGTTTTACCGGAGATGTAAAACAAGGAGGTTCCTGCAATGTCAACAACATTTTTTTTAATCCTCACGGAAACGGAACACATACCGAATGCGTAGGACATATTTCTGCAGAAGGCCACACCATCAATCAAAGCCTGCAACGATTTTTCTTTCTGGCAGAGCTCGTTTCGATTACACCGCAGACTGTTTTTGACGATCATATTATCAAAAAAGAGCATCTTCTGACAGCACTCGGTGATAAGCATCCTGAAGCGCTGATCATTCGTACGCGACCGAATACTGAACTGAAACTCAATCGTCATTATTCCGGCACCAACCCGGCTTATCTGCATCATGACGCGGCGGCTTTAATCCGTGAACGCGGGATTGAACACTTGCTGCTGGATGTCCCTTCTGTAGATAAAGAAGAGGATGGAGGCAAATTATTGGCACATCATGAGTTCTGGAACTATCCCGGATCACCCCGGACCGGAGCAACAATCACTGAAATGATCTATGTCCCGGACGAAATCAAGGATGGTTCCTATCTTCTCAATTTGCAGATTGCTTCATTCGAAAATGATGCGAGTCCAAGTAAACCATTGCTTTACAGGATGATAAAGGGATAAACGATGTTTTTTTAAAAAATCATAAAAATATGCAACCTCCAGAAGCATTTTATCTTATTGATATTCAGGCGAATTATTTTCATGACAAATTTATTTAGAAATTTTTTCCTGAAATGAGAATTATCAATTTGAAATTCTGCTATTTAGAATCGTTCTAATGAGCAAATGTATGGTCATGGCAAACAGCAAGTTCGAATTTTTTTTCTCTTTGATTGAATGAATACTCGGTCTGTTTCCACAGGACGATTTTGATTTAATAGCATCACTTTGGAATTCATGAAGGGTCCAACAAAAGGTGAATTTTAAATTTTTTTTCACAAATTCTTTCCTGAAATATTGTTTCTAATAAATTTGCACCCGTTCAAAAAACTGACAATTTGGTGACTGCCTCGCTGGTGACCGGTTTTCATTTTTTGCCTTACACGTTCTGACCGAACGCGCTAATTATACCAACATGAGCAACCGCTACATTTCCAGGCACATCTCGTTCCTTGTTACTGTATTTTCACTTGCGCTCTTTTCATTTACCACTGTTTCTGCACAGGATGGTGAAGCGCTCTTCAAAAACAATTGTTCGTCCTGCCATGCCGTAAAGGAAAAGCTGGTCGGCCCGGCCCTGAAAGGCATGAGTCAACGTCGTCCGGAAGACTGGCTGATCAAATGGATCAAGAATTCCCAGGCTGTGGTGAAGAGCGGTGACGAATACGCCGTTAAAATTTTCAATGAGAATAATAAAGTTGCCATGCCTGCTTTCGGTCTTAAAGACGAAGAAATCAAGGCCATCATTGCATACGTTAAAGCAGAAGAACAAAAACCTGATGCTGGCGCTCCCGTTACTACCCCCGGTGCTCCTGTAGCACAGCAGGAACCCCAGCCAATCTGGTTGTACCTCCTCATTGCCGCAGTCATTCTGTACATACTCAGCTCAGTCCTTGGACGCGTTCAACGTACACTTTCACAGACTGTCCGCCACAAAGAAGGACAACCTGAACCTGCCAGGATGACCCGGTGGGAAAGTTCCCTGCACTGGATCAGAAACAATAAAAAACTCGTGGCCGTCATCCTGATTTTCCTTACGCTTTATGGAAGTGTAAAAGGATGGTATTCACTCATGTCTATCGGAATTTCTCAGGGATATACTCCGGACCAGCCAATAGCTTATTCACATAAGCTCCATGCCGGTGACATGCAGATTCAATGCGTGTATTGCCACAGTGGTGCAGAAAAAGGAAAAACTGCCGGAATTCCTTCAGCGAATGTGTGTATGAACTGCCACAAATTTGTGAAGAAGGGGCCGCTTACCGGTACTGCTGAAATCGCAAAAATTTACAAAGCACTGGATTACGATCCGGACAAAGGAACTTACGGACCCAATCCGAAGCCTATCCAATGGGTGCGTGTACACAATCTTCCGGATCTGGCTTATTTCAACCACGCACAACACGTCACTGTTGGTAAGGTTGCCTGCCAGACTTGCCACGGGCCTGTTCAGGACAGCATGACTGTTGCCGGACAATATTCTCCGCTCACCATGGGATGGTGTATTACCTGCCACAGAACGACGAAAGTAAAAATGGAAGGCAATGCATATTACAATGACTTCCACAAACAGTTACTTTCTAAATATGGTGCAGACTCTCTTCTTACTGTCGAATCGATTGGCGGATTAGAGTGCGCACGCTGCCATTATTAAAAAATAAGAGTTTAATGTTTTGGGGGAATGATAAGTCAGAGTTCCGGAAACCATTCTTCCAAAGCATCAAAATAATTTTAGCCAACCACCAATGAGCAAAAAATACTGGAAAGGTGTAGAAGAACTTCGCAATGATGCGGAGTTTGTCCGGTTGAAAAACAACGAGTTTTTTGAGCAACTTCCGCTCGATCAGGTGATCGAAAAGAAAGCTCAGGATGTGAACACCACACCCCGTCGGGATTTTCTGAAGTTCCTGGGATTCAGCGTTGCCGCTGCTTCCTTAGCTGCCTGTGAGGCACCGGTGCGAAAAACCATTCCTTACCTCATCCGTCCGGATCAGATTACTCCCGGAATCGCAAACTGGTATGCATCGTCTTATTTTGACGGATACGATTACTGTAGTGTCATTGTAAAAACCCGTGAGGGTCGTCCGATCAAATTGGAAGGCAATACCCTGAGCTCTGTTACCAAAGGCGGAGTCAATGCACGTGTGCAGGCTGCCATTCTCTCCCTTTACGACAGTGCCCGTTTCAAGACGCCAATGGTGAACGGAAAAGCATCCAAATGGCCGGAAGTTGACAACGACATCAATGGTAAATTGAGTGCAATTGCCGCTAAAGGAGGACAAATTCGTATTCTTTCTTCTACTGTCATCAGCCCTTCAACCAAAAAGGCGATTGCTGATTTTTCAGCGAAATATCCGACAACGAAACATGTAGTTTACGATTCCGTTTCTGTCAGCGCAATGCGCCAGGCGAACCTGGAGAGTTTTGGAGTGAACACGATTCCTACCTATAATTTTGACAAAGCGAATGTCATCGTTTCCCTGGATGCAGATTTTCTGGTGAACTGGATATCTCCCGTGGAACATGCTCGCCAATACGCTGAAACACGCAAAATCAATGGCGGGAAGAAAAGCATGTCGCGTCACATCCAGTTTGAGACAGCTTTGTCAGTGACCGGAAGTAATGCAGACTTGCGTATACCCGTGAAGCCGTCCCAACAAGGTGCGGTTGCCGCTAACCTGTACAATGCGATAGCCGCCGGTACAGGCGCTTCGGCCGTTTCAGCTCCTTCTGTAGATGCAGAAGTCTCAAAGAAGATAGCCGCTATTGCCGCTGAGCTTCTCGCAAACAAAGGAAAATCCCTGGTTGTGAGTGGCATCAATAATCCTGCTGTACAGAACCTGGTGAACGGCATCAATTCGTTGCTGGAAAACTATGGTACAACGATTGACCTTGACAATGCAAATAACCTTCGCCAGGGTTCAGATACTGATTTGTCTGCGTTCCTTGATGAAGTAACGAAAGGTGGAGTAGCAGCAGTGCTCTTCTACAATTGCAACCCTGTATACACACTTCCGAACGGTAGTGCTTTCGCCGCTGCCATGAAGAAGATGGAACTTACTGTTTCCTTCTCTGACCGCCCGGACGAAACAACTTCAGTATGTCAATATATTTGCCCGGATCATCATGCACTCGAATCATGGAGTGATGCAGAGCCGCGCACTGGAGTCTATTCAATTGGTCAACCAACGATTTCTCCTTTGTTTGCTACACGACAGGCTCAGGAAAGTTTGTTGACATGGGCTGGCACACCGGCAAATTTCCATGATTACATGGCCGCATACTGGAATGCAAATATTTTCAGCAAAGCATCCGGAAGCTGGAACAAAGTGCTTCAGGACGGTGTTTTTGAACTTCCTGCTGCAACCCCGAAAAATTATAAAACAGCGGCCAATTTGAATGCGGCAGCCGATGCAATCGGTAAAACGAATGCAGGCGGATTCGAAATGGTCCTATATGAAAAAGTTGGACTGGGTAATGGCCAACAGGCCAACAACCCGTGGCTCCAGGAATTGCCGGATCCGATTTCTAAAATTACCTGGGATAATTATCTCGCAGTTTCTCCGAAAGATGCCCGTGAAAAAGGCTGGAAGCAGGGAAATGTTGTAACTGTGAAAGCAGGTAATGTTTCCGTGAAAGCTCCGGTGGTTATTCAACCCGGACAGGCGTTCGGGACAGCATCTCTGGCCATAGGTTACGGACGTACCGTTGCCGGCAAGGTTGCCGACAACCGCGGTGTGAATGCATATCCATTTACAAGTTTCTCAGGTGCCAATCTGAGCAGGGTTGTGTCTGGTGTTGACATTCAGAAAACTGCCGACGAAGATTACATGCTTGCTGCTACACAAACACACCACACCATGATGGGCCGTGCGATTGTGAAGGAAACAACACTTGCGGAATGGGTGAAAAACCCTGCAGCCGGCAATGCAGAAGAATTGCTGAGCGTGAAAGTCGGCAAACACGAAGAAGTAAAAAAGAAAGCCGGCGACATGAATCTCTGGGCTGACTTTGATTCCGGCAATCACCATTGGGGCATGTCCATTGACCTGAACTCCTGTATTGGTTGCGGAGCCTGCGTGGTAGCCTGTACTGCTGAAAACAATGTTTCGGTTGTCGGTAAAGACGAAGTGAACCGCAGCCGTGAAATGCACTGGATCCGGATTGACCGTTATTACAGCAGTGATGCCGATCCGAAAGAAGGAGAGAGCGGAGATATCAAGAAGATGGAAGATCCGAGTGATATGCCTCGGGTTGTGTTCCAGCCGGTGATGTGTCAGCACTGTGCACACGCACCTTGCGAGACCGTTTGCCCGGTAATCGCTACCAGCCACAGCTCAGAAGGCCTTAATCAAATGACTTACAACCGTTGCGTCGGTACACGTTATTGTGCGAACAACTGTCCGTACAAAGTGCGCCGCTTCAACTGGTTTCAATATTCCGATAACGCGCAGTTTGATTTCAATATGAATGACGACCTCGGCAAGATGGTACTCAATCCGGATGTTGTGGTGCGTTCACGCGGGGTCATGGAGAAGTGTTCCATGTGCGTACAGCGTTTGCAGGATGGAAAACTGACAGCAAAAAAAGAAGGACGGAAACTCGTTGACGGAGAAGTAAAAACGGCATGTGCACAATCCTGCCCGACACACGCGATTACTTTCGGGGATTTCAACAATCCTGAAAGTGAGCTCAATAAAATGTGGGATCCGGAAGGACGCAGTTATCACCTGTTGGGTGAGCTGAATGTTCAGCCGAATGTTTATTACCAGACGAAAGTCCGGAATGCAGAAGAAAGAAAAGAAGCTTAATCAACTGAAAAAAAATATTTTCAGAAAACCTGTTTCAACAACATGAGCGGTAATCATGAATCGGTCGTCCGGAATCCGTTAATTCTCGGGAACAAGACCTACCATCAAATGACGGAAGATATTTGCCGTCCGATTGAAGGTAAGGCAAACAAATACTGGTGGGTATCTTTTGTCATCGCCTTCACGACGATGATATGGGGTATGATCTGTCTTTCATACACCATCGGCACCGGTATTGGCAGCTGGGGGGCGAACAAGACGGTCGGCTGGGCATGGGATATCACCAACTTCGTTTGGTGGATCGGTATCGGCCACGCGGGAACACTGATCTCAGCGATCCTGCTGTTGTTTCGCCAGCGCTGGAGAATGTCGATTAACCGTTCAGCGGAGGCCATGACCATCTTTGCCGTAATCTGTGCCGGTTTGTTTCCGTTGTTCCACACCGGACGTCCCTGGCTCGACTACTGGATGCTTCCCTTGCCGAACCAATTCGGGTCGTTGTGGGTGAATTTCAACTCACCGCTTCTTTGGGACGTATTTGCGATTTCTACGTATTTCTCCGTTTCCCTTGTTTTCTGGTATCTTGGATTGCTTCCGGATCTTGCCACGGTACGTGACCGTTGTGTCACTCCGACGAAACGCTTCATT
>DAORHY010000199.1:0-7082 GCA_035438225.1 Bacteroidia bacterium | reverse complement strand
AGACCAGTGGAATTTTCCGTTGATTGCAGTTCATAATAAAACGCGCTGCTTTATCCGCGGAATCTGAGTAAATCACTCCACCGAACTGCATTTCACCTTTTTTACTCTTGACGACTTTGCGTTGATTGGCGACAATTCCTACAGCCCAGCCGTCAATTCGGGCAAGTCCGCAAATGATACTTTGTCCGAATTTATCTTTGTATTCATCGAATTCACTGTTGTCAACAAGGCGGTAAATGACTTCGTGCATGTCGTATTGCTTCGTAGCATCGGTGGGGACAATTCCGTAAAGTTCTTTTGGATTTTTTGCAGGAGGCACACTTTTCTCTCGGTTAAATCCTGCTTTCTCAAATTCGCCGAGTTTGCTGAAAATGTTTTTGATATGATTGAGTGCTGACCGGTCGTCGGGAAATTTATTATCCGTCACTCCGGAAATTTCACATTGTGTGGTAGCTCCTCCCAGGGTTTCATTGTCTATGTCTTCTCCAATGGCTGCTTTGACCAGATAGGAACCGGCAAGGAAAATGGAGCCGGTTTTGTCAACGATCATGGCTTCATCCGACATGATTGGTAAATATGCACCGCCAGCCACACAACTGCCCATGATGGCAGCTACCTGGATAATACCCATGGAAGACATGACTGCATTGTTGCGGAAAATTCTACCGAAATGTTCTTTGTCCGGAAAAATTTCATCCTGCATTGGCAGGAAAACACCGGCACTGTCAACAAGATAAATGATAGGCAGTCGGTTTTCAATTGCAATTTCCTGTGCACGCAGATTTTTTTTACCCGTCATCGGAAACCAGGCGCCGGCTTTCACTGTTGCATCATTCGCTACAATGACGCATTGGCGTTTTGAAACATATCCGATTCCGACAACAACCCCTGCAGCAGGACAGCCGCCGTATTCTTCGTACATTCCTTCTGCGGCAAATGCACCGAGTTCAATAAACGGACTCCCTTTGTCAATGAGATATTCAATCCGTTCACGTGCTAACAATTTCCCCTGCTCGTGCTGTTTATCGGCATTTTTCTTACCACCACCGGCAGCTACTTTACTGAGTTTGGATTTCAGCTGATCAACGAGCAGACGCATGGCGTCTTCATTTTTATTGAATTCAAAATCTGTCATAAAGGCGAGGTGGTTTGCGCGCCAAAGATAAGGGAAAAGCCTGTTCTTCCGGGTTAAACAATCCCTGACATGTCCTTAATTTTTAACACGATTCAAGAGGATATCAACAGCTTACCATTTCTTGAAAACAAAAAAAACAGCGAGCAACATGAAGAAAAAGCCGACAAGGTAATTCCATTGCAATTTGTCCGTTTTGAAAATGAATACGGTGCAAACTGTAAATACAACAAGTGTGATGACTTCCTGTAAAATTTTCAATTGAAAAAGATTAAACGGCCCGCCCATAGATTCATGTCCAATCCGGTTGCCGGGAACCTGGAAAAGGTATTCAAAGAGTGCGATAAACCAACTGATCAGGATGATCCCGATAAGGCTTGTGTCCTGAAGGATATTCCATTTTTTAAACTGGAGGTGACCGTACCAGGCAAAAGTCATGAAGAAATTGGCAACAACCAGTAACAGAATTGAAACGAATCCTTTCACGTTACTTTGTATCTGGTTTTTTGGACTTTCTGAGAGTCGGAAGTGCAGGCAATAAACGCTCCATTTTATACGGACTAAATTCAAAACGCGAAATAATAATTTCCAGTTCTTTCAGATTCGAGGGTTCCGACGCTTTGTACAACCAAAGATTGATACTGACCTTTTCATTTCCTGTTTTATACGACTGGTCGGGATGGTATTTCCATTCTTTGTATTCCTGGCTGATACTGTCAGGGTTAATGCCGTGTTCGTATCTGGAATTGAAATTAATATGCTTTTTCCTGACTGAAAACTGATGTCGTGTCGGCCGGTTCAGATCGGAATTAAAACGAAATGCTTTTTCTTCGTACGGCTGGATTACATATTGTGTATTCAATTCCTTTTCCTTTCCCCATTTTGAAAATTCAATATCAATTTCTTTGTGGAAGTTGCTCGTATCTTCATGATCATACATAAACAATCCGATAACAACATCTTTGTCGAGCGGTTGTGGCAGCCGGTCAATATAAAATACATACTTCCCATAGCCCAAACTTTTCAGCATACGAACCTCAGAGCAATACCAGCGGTCATCTTTGTAACGCAGTTTCAGGTGCAGCTTACCGTCTTCATCCACCCAGACATTTTCGCGGGAACCGGAAAAAAAATTATTCCCCGGACCCGTATGTTTTCCGAAGGATTCTTTAATTACCCAGGTATAGCCTGAGAATTCAATTGTATCACTTCCGTAATAATTAATTTCTGCAGTTGTTTCCAGTGATGATAATAGTAGAGCCATGACCGTGGAGACAATAAAAAACAATTGACAGAATTTCTTCTGTTGAATGATGTTCCCCGACGCCATCAAGATCCGGGATTTGCGCATCCGGAATTGATTGAAAAGGCTGGAAGAATTAACAAATGTCATGCGCGGGGGTGATGTTTGATGATTGAGTTTCTGAGGAAATCCCTGTCCAGATGCGTGTAAATTTCGGTGGTGGTAATAGACTCATGTCCGAGCATTTCCTGAACGGCCCTTAAATCAGCGCCGCCTTCAATCAGGTGGGTTGCGAAAGAATGGCGGAATGTATGAGGACTGATGCTTTTTTTGAGGTTAATTTTTTCGGCCAGTTGTTTGATGATCGTGAAGATCATCACACGGCTGAGTTTGCTACCCCTTTGATTCAGGAAAATGATGTCTTCTGAGCCCGTTTTTATGGCCAAATGACAACGGATTTCATCCATGTAAATTTTAATGTGCTTCACAGCGACACTACCGATTGGGACAAGCCGTTCTTTGTCACCTTTTCCAGTCACTTTTATCAAGCCGATTTCAAGGTGCAGGTTGGAAATTTTGAGATTGACCAGTTCGCTTACACGCAAACCGCAACTGTAAAGAGTTTCAAGGATTGCTTTGTTTCGGATACCTTCCGGCCGGCTAAGGTCGATGGCAGCCACAAGGTTGTTGATATCTTCGATGCTGAGTGTATCCGGAAGTTTTCTTCCCAGTTTCGGAGTCTCCAGCAATTGGGAGGGGTCATTTACTATCAGATTCTCCATCAGGCAGTATTTGAAAAAACCTTTGATACCGGATATAATCCTTGCCTGAGATCGGGCGCTTAAGCCCAGATCATTGATCCATTTGATAAAACCCTGGAGGTGTTCGAGTTGTAATTCAGCCGGAGTGAAGGTTAACGTGTTCAGTTGCAGGTACTGATCGAGCAGGGCAATGTCATGCAGATACGCTCCGACAGAATTTTCCGACAGGGAGCGCTCCAGCTTGAGGTATGATTTAAATCCGCTTATGTATGATTTCCAGCTCAGAATATTTTGATTTTCGACTTTATTCAAAGTTGAACAATCAACTGTTCTGATCCTTCATGGGTTCAAAAACTTTTCCACATACTATATTGGATAATTGTGAGTATTTTCGACTCCCGAAGCCGCAAAACGAATGAAACTCATCATCATTAACGGTCCAAACCTGAACCTCCTCGGCCAAAGGGAGCCTGGCATATACGGCAGTGACACTTTTGATGCCTATTTTGTACAACTCCGGTCGATTTTTCCTGCCATCGCGCTTGAATACCGGCAAAGCAATGTTGAAGGGGAACTGATCAATCTGTTACATGAAAATGGTTTTAAAACAGACGGAATCATTTTGAATGCCGGAGGATATACTCACACTTCCGTAGCATTAGCAGATGCTGTAGCTGCTATTCAAACTCCGGTTATTGAGGTTCACATTTCGAATGTATATGCCCGCGAGGAATACAGGCATGTTTCGCTGATGGCCAAACACTGTTTGGGAGTGATTGCCGGATTTGGACTGGATTCCTATCGTCTTGCAATTGCAGCTTTCGAAATGAAAATGAAATAAAACGGGTTTTAGCATCAACAGCTTATTTCACTGAAAAGGCAAATGACATGGATCGTTTGATGTCCCGTTGCAGGCGTAATACTGTTGCTTTCGCTCTTTCGGTCTGCTCTTTCCTGACGGTGTCATTATTGACGGTATAAAAGGACAAGTGCTGATCCAGCATCGCCTGGAAGTCCACCATCTTGTCAATGGCACCTGCATCATTCAACAGGAGCGGAGATTGAATAAACGGAAAATCCATCCTGAGGAATTCTGCAGCACTGAGCGAATCGCCGGGGACAGAAGATGAAAAACAACCGGAAACAAAGCGTTTCGGATTGTAAAGCTTTTGATTCGAATAAAAATAATGTGTCTTTGGATCTGTCAGAAAGGCAATTTTTTCTTCTGTTGCCACCGACTGCATCCGGTCCAGAACTTTTCTAAATGCAGTGATCAGTTCTACCGTACTCAGATCACATCCTGTATTGGCAATTTGTTCGGGATGTTCTTTTCGCAATGCCTCAATAAATGCATCGTATTCCAGTTGAATTTTTTTGTAAAATTCCGGATACAGCACGGGCAAAATTCTGAAATGCGTAAACTTGAGATCATAATTCAAGACTGTCAGGTCGGGGCGAAAATTTTCAGAGATCCGATAATAATAATACTGTATGACAGTGGACCAGTCGGAAATCAGTACAATGCTGTTTTTCGGGCTGGAAACATCAAGGAGGTGCATCAGATCCGCACTCACCGGGTAGGTTTTCCTGTTGTGATCCTGAAAATTATATACGATTTGCCCGAGGAGAAACAAGGGAATTATAAAAATCAATTTAAACCGGTTATAGTATTCAACAATTCCATAAAACACGCCAACGCTTAACATCAAAAAAGGAAGCAGCATGTAGGCATCAGTACTGGCCCATTGGTTATTGTTCAGCTGATAGAGGAAAAGGAAAGAAAAAAATATCAGGATCATGTACATCAGGCGGTGTTTTTTTCTTTTCCACAATGTGGCAATTCCCAACATGAAGATTGGAAGAAACAAAAACAATTGCATGACTGTCAGTTTCAGGAAAAATGGGACGCGTGCTGCAATAATTTTTTTAGAAGTATTCGCGATATTTTTTGAATAGGAACCACCACTGATGTGGTAAATCATTCCGCTGAAAGTATCCGGCTTGCCAAACATGAACGGATATTCCTGCTGTGCGCGGACAAACATCCATCCGTAAAAAACCAGGACAATTCCGGCTGTTATACTTGCGAGCAGGAGAAATGGGGAAGTCAGCAATGTTTCAAAATACATGGTGAAGAATCCGGGAGATTTAATCTTTTGCTTCTTCTTTCCTTTCTCTTTTTCCGTGGTACTATTGCCGAACAAATTATCAAGGAAGAAGAGAGGGGTGAAGGGCAGAAAAAGAATCATGGTCAGGTGATGGTTGGCCAGTCCCATCGCCAATCCAACAGCGCCGATGATCAAGGCGATTTTTGATTTGTTGAAATGAAAGTAGGTCAGTCCGAAAAGGGTTGTAGCGAGAGCAAGAACCTGGAATGCGTAAACTTCCACTGTATTTGCCCAGGCCCATGTAGTTGCACCTGTTGTGAAACTTAAGGATGCACAAAAAGAAATAAATCCGGTACGAAACCGATGATTGCCTGAACTGTTTGTTTCGGTAAGGATTTTCCTGAAAATTAAAAACAGAAGCAGTCCTGCTCCGGCGATACATAGCGAAGAGAAAAAGGTGAGTGAAACGATGGTGGGAATTCCGATCAGGGTAGTGAATTTTTCCCAAAGCATTCCCAAACCAATATAGGCGGGCGTTCCCGGCGGGTGGGCAATGCTGCCAAGTTTAATGACCAATGCGAATTCAGATGAATCGTCAAACATCAGAGCATCTGAACTCGTCACAAAAAATAAAGTCAACGGTAAGATAAAACTCAGGAATGCGAAGAAGAGTTCAATGCTGCTGATTTTTTTCATCCGTCAGTTTGGTTTGCCCTAAAATAATTCATTTAATTTTTCCCGCCAAATCAGGATCACGACTCCAAGAAGAGCCACAACCACCCCGGCCATTGATTTAATACTGATTTTTTCACGGTGAATGAAATAGGAAAGTATCAACGCGAACACTGGAACCAGGGAGAAAATGGTTTGGGCAACTGAAGCGTCAATGAGGGAAACTGTATACAAGGACAGAGAAACTCCAATCACAGGACCGAAAATAGTTCCATAGACAGCATAGCGAATACCCTTTTCCCGATTGCTTTTAACCGGAAGTAAAATCGGCTTCAATTTTCCCTGGAAGAAAGAAAGTGCGTAAAGCGAAGTAGTTCCGATGAACAGGCGAATAAAAGTAGCATGTATAGGATGAATGGCTGATCCAAATGTTGATTCTGCCGCCATTCCTTTCTTTGCCATTACAAGCCCGGCGCCCTGACAGATAGCAGCGAGAATTCCAAAGACGACTCCTTTGCCCAGACTGCCATGACCATGATCCGGGATCAGATTCCGTTCACTTTTTCCAAGGCTAATTGAAATAACCCCCGTGATGGTAATGAGCATGCCAATAACACCAATGAATGAAATGTGCTCGTTGAGAATAATGGTTCCTGCTAAAAGTGCTGCAGCCGGAGCGAAGGTGGTGAGCACGCTGCCCAACCGTGGTCCCAGGATGGCAAACATTGCAAATCCAAAATAGTCACCGACTGTGAGGCCGATAATTCCGGATAACCCCAACCAGATCCAGGCAGGTAATAAAGATGAGCTGAAAAGTCCGGTGAATTGAGTGGGTGCAACCAGTACTGAAAAAATTCCGATTACAGTTGTTGCCAGCAGTAACCGAAAATGATTCAATTCATTCACTCCCAGTCGGCGGGCAGCCTGTGTAAACGGAAAAATACCAATTGACCAGGAAAGGGTAGTCAGCAATGCAAAAAAGATACCGGTGTATGCCATTGTCAAATCAGGAGACTGTCCTTTCTCCAAAAATCGCCGAACCAATCCTGATGATCGTGCTTCCTTCTTCCAGTGCAATCCGGTAATCGCCTGTCATCCCCATGGAAAGTTCCTGCAGGTTTATGTTGGGATTGGTTGTTGTTTTTTTTAGTTCATGATAAAAAGTC
>DAORHY010000198.1:0-7203 GCA_035438225.1 Bacteroidia bacterium | reverse complement strand
TAATTTTTAAACGGTTGCCAATGTCCAGTAAATCGACAAGGTTCTGAACCTGGACGCTTTTGTCAACTTTCAACAATGCCGTTGGATCCGTTTGTCCGGCTATATTGGCCTTGATCGCCGCTTCCAGTTCGTCAATACCAATGGGAGTATTATTGATGGCATACTGGAGGTCTGCGGTCACAGAAATCGTAAGCGGGTGCTTCACCGACTGACTGCTGCTCTTCGCATTCGGCAGAAGTAGTTTCAAAACGTTTGGTGTTGCCATCGTAGAAGTGATGAGGAAGAACAACAGCAGGAAAAACATGATGTCATTCAGGGAAGCACTGTACACTTCGCCAACTACTCGTGTTCTTCTTCGGAGATTCATTTGACTGAGGATTGATTTTAAGAGAATGGCTGGTAGTCGGTAGTTGGTAACCGGTAGTTGGTAATGGCAGTTGATTGGAATTTTACCGGAACCGATAGCTACCTCTTCAAACAACCACTAAGCAATAACGAATCACGATCTACCTACAACTAATTTTTAACTGGCTCCTCGAGGAGATCAATAAACTCAACGGCGTTGATTTCCATTTTGTTTATTACGCGATCGATGAGGTGAACGAGGTAATGGTATGCAGCGTACGCGATCATCCCGACGAGGAGACCAGCGGCACTTGAAATCATTTTTACGTACAAACCACCGGAGATTGTATTAATCTCAAGGCTGTTCTGAAGGGCGATCTGATAGAAGATTTTGATTACTCCGAAGATGGTACCGAGGAATCCGAACATCGGGGCAATCCCTGCAATGGTGCCGAGGATATTCAGGTTTTTTTCCATCATATAAATCTGGAGTTTCCCGACATTCTCGATTGCACCTTCGATTTCTTTCACGGGCTTTCCAAGGCGCATGATTCCTTTTTCAATCATCCGGGCAACCGGGCTCCGGGTATTTTTGCAAAGCGCTTTGGCTGCATCAATATTTCCACTGTGCACGTAATCCCTGATCTGGTTCATGAAATTCATGTCAATCTTTGAGAAACGCTGGATGGTAAACAGCCTTTCAAAAAAAATGTAGAATGCCATGACCGAAAGTATCGCGATCGGAATGAGGATAGGGCCGCCTTTTACTGCCATATCCCAGAGCGAAATCGATTGCTCCACCGGAGGGGAAACCGCTGTGGATGCGGCCTGGGCCAGGGAGTCGGCAGCTGTGCCAACAGTTTGTGTGATCTGCAGGATAATTCCGTAGGTCATAGAGTGGTTTGGATATTAATAACTCACAAAAGTACGGGCTGCGTTCCGTCACAGGCTGAATCATGCCCCTACTTTTAAACATTGTCGTGTTAGTCTAAAACGACTGCGCAGGGATATTATTGAAGCAGATTAAAGCTCAAGGGAAGAACCATCTGAGTCCTGACAGGTTTTGATTGAAAAACACCCGGTTTCCAGGCTGGAGAACGGACCAATACCCTTGCAACTTCTTCGTCTTGTCCGTATCCGATGGAATTCAGCAGTTCAATGTCACTGATTGCACCATTCTCATCGACGATGAATGAAACGAAAAACCTTCCGCTGAGTCCTGCTTCCCGTGCTGCAGGAGTGAATTTCAGTTGTTTTCTGAGATAGTCATAGAATTTATCAATACCTCCCGGGAAGTCCGGCTTTTCTTCAACTGCAGCGTAATTTAATGCAGCGGTCGGCTCCGGAAGAACATCCGGTCCTGCAGCCTGACCGGTTCCGGCCAGCGGTTCCGCAATGAGTGTGCTCACGTTTGACTGACCAGTTGCCTGGCCTGCTATCCCGGGAACAGCCACCGTCACTGGAGGGTCAATCACAGGTTTAAAAATTCGGTCATCTCTGGATGGTTCTTGCTTCGTTTCACTGATTTGTCCCAAAGGTTGAATTTTCGAAAGTGGAACATCTACCATAAATCCATCCGAAAAAATGATCGGATCCTTCATGGGTTGAACCTGGCGATTACCGCCGCCGGATAGGAAACTATTGATTGCCAGCGGGAGAAGGAACAAACCCACTATTCCACACAAAGTGAAGAGAAAGGATTTTGCCATTCTATTGTGGTAGGTAACTCTTAACTGATACGCACCATATGCCTTGTTTCGGTTTTCAAAAATGATATCTTCCCATGTGGGTAGTGCTTTTTTTGAATGTGACATCGCTTGATTTTTTATGTAGATAAATTAAAGCATACGATTCCATAGAAATTTTTCACTTTTTTTTAGAAAAAAATATTTCAGACTTTGCGTTGAGTTCCACTCCGTTCATTTGACACGGATAAAATCATCTGAAGGTCCATTTTTTTCCTCCTCCAAATTTTTTTACCTTTCCCATTCAATTTATTGACACGTATGGTTCAGACGAAATTGCGAGCGCTAATCCTTATCCTTTTTATCATGTCAGCCCCAAAAGGTGTGAATGCACAGCTGAAAATAACTTTTCCTTCCAGGGACAGCCTGCTCATCAGCGCCGACTGGTACCCGGTCAGTACTGATTTGCCAATAATATTATTGTGCCATCAGAACAGGTTCAGCCGTGGTGAATACAATGAGACTGCCTTGCGTCTGAACAAATTCGGCTTCAACTGTCTGGCAATTGACCAGCGCGTAGGCGATGAAGTAAACGGTGTAAAAAACGAGACTGCAGCAAGAGCCAGAGCATCCGGAAAAACCCCCGTCTTCGCAGATGCCGAACAGGATATCCAGTCCGCTTTGGATTACCTCTACCAGAAATACAACAAGGAAATAATCATTATCGGGAGTTCTTATTCCGCTTCACTGGCATTGAAAATAGCTGCAACAAGTCATAAAGTTTCCGGAGTTGCAGTGTTTAGCCCGGGGGAATATTTTGAAGATAAAAATTATATTGCGAAAAATATTTCCACACTCACAAAACCTGTTTTCGCAACTTCTTCACGTGACGAATCGGATGCTGTCACAGAGTTACTGAAAGATGTGAATTCAAGAATTAAGGTTCAATACATTCCTAAAACACCCGGCAACCACGGCTCAAAAGTACTTTGGTCCGTCGCACCGGATAACCAGGAATACTGGATTGCCCTGATGAGCTTTCTGAACAAGATGAAATCGCTTTGATGGCCGGAAGAACCTTCACCAAAATTATTCAAACGGTATCCTCAGGCCTGTTCATACTGTTGTTCTCCTGTGCATTCTTCACCGGTAGCGCATTCGCACAAAAAGGCTCCACTGCAGTAGGCCTCCAGTACAAACCCATTTTTCCGGCAGCATTTCTCGGGACCGGGAAACAAAGCTCCCAATCCGGAGTTGTCACATTTAACGTGGAACTGAAGTCGGGGTTCTGCGGAGGAATGGTTGTGCGTCACAGCTTTTCAGACATCCTCGCATTTGAAACAGGAATCAATTATGTGAAACGAAAATATGATCTGACCATCGAGGATGGAGATTTTAAGGGACCTTCAGAATTCCGCATCATCGGCTATGAAATTCCCATCAGCCTGTTGGTGTATATTCAGCTTGGGGAAAAATTGTTCATGAACGCCTCCATGGGTCCGGGTGTGGATATGTTTGCAAGCAATGTACAGTCATATGATGAGTACTTTCAGCACGTCTCCTTCCGGAAAAACCTTTTCCAGGCTTCGGTCCTTGCTAACCTTGGCTGGGAATGGAGAACTGAAAAAAGCGGATACCTTTACCTGGGAGCGTCATACCACAGGCCTTTTTCATACATCTACCTGACGAAAGTTGAATACAGGTACAGAGGCAAGGATGAATTAACCGATCAGAAATTACTCGGAAACTATCTTACGCTCGACCTGAGGTATTTTTTTCCTGAGAATAAAACAAAACGGGCAGGAAGTAACAATCCGAACTGAACGGATCGAATCCACCTTGAAATTCATACAAAGTAAAATGATCTGTACACTTCTTATTCGACAACAAGACGTGCCACCGATTCATTTTGGTCTGCTGTCATCCTGAGAAAATAAATCCCTGTACGCAATGCGGAAAGGTCCTGTGAAAAACGGTGGGTGCCGGAATTCATTTTTAAATTGTCCAGAATATGACTCACCAGTTGTCCTGTTGCAGAATACAGGTCCATTGTCACAGCACATGCAGCAGGCAGAGTGAATGAAATCACAACAGGTTGCATTGCAGAAGACAGCGAAGCTGCCAGCCCAAAGGTTGTCGAAGAAAGAGTACCTGTCTGAGTAACTCCATTGGGAACAACAATGACCGACCCGAAATACGGAATCCTGTTGTATGCTGTTACCGTCACATCCAGTGTATCACCGAGCGTGAGGCCCGGAATTGAAATATATGCCAGTCCGCCAAGAGCAAATCCGGTAGCCACAATCTGGTTGTGATGGCTCAGGCAAACCAGGGCCTGATTCACATTGCATTGAACACTCCAGTTGGCAGTATTTACATCGATAGTTGCATCGTGCACCACCGGAATTGGTTCGGGAGTTGCAGTTCTCACCATGATACTGGGGTCTCCGAAGCAAGTCCAGGTATCGGTCATCTCAACTCCGGCAGGACCGTATTCATCATTCATGTGCATACAGCCATTGACGGAAATTCCGCCGAAGGTATGCTTGATATTTCCAGGATACGTTTCCACCAGTAAATCCACCATTTCATCCTGGCCATCCATCGGAGGATCCCAGCTTTGATTGATTGTGGACATCAATGTTGCAATCGCACCGATTGGAGCTCCCGATGGCGTGGTTGTTCTCAGTAAAGCTTCAGCCAGGCAGTCTCCGGCCTGAAAATCGCCATTTACACAGGCGACAGACCAGACAAAAGGAAGCATGTTCTCGTTGGTGAGATTCGGAACATCGCCGGAACTGAATCCGGTTGTACTGCAGCTGTTTTGACTGCCGTGTCCGGTATAAGTAAGAACACTGCGGCCGTCATTTAATGCATCTCTAAGGTCCTGGGGTCCCGGATCCCCGGCTGCATCGGCACCACCCTGTGTGCCGTCAAAAATTTCATCGACATCTGTATATGTATAGCTCAGGTATTTTTGACGAATATTCCTTTCGTGCTCATAATCCAACTCTCCATCATCCCCGGGACCCTGATCAGAACCAACACAAACACCTTTATGGTACCACTGTCCTGATGGGTCCGGATACATTTCGTAATGCATTGAACGTTGAACCTGTGTTTCCAGTTCAAGCGGAGTATTTGCAGAGAAGCGGCCGACGATGACTTCTGCATAAGAATCATTCCCGAGAATATCGCCATAGCTTGGATCAGAGTCTCCGTTTGGGGAAGGATAAGCAGGAATCTGAGGACCGTCACCAACAAGTAGAACAAAGGTCAAACCGTCAGTAGTGTATTTATTTTCAATATAAAGTTTGATATCTGAAGGAGTAAATCCAACATTGGCGATATCCACCATTTCTGTAGGTTGTCCCATCCTGTTTTTCCAATCGACGAAAGGCTGCATGGTGCTCATCAGTGAACCATCCGCTATGATCAGCATGTTGCCGGTTTCCTGGGCCGGAGTGTATTGCGTCTGATTGAAATTCAGAAAGCGGGAAGAGTAAATCGGGCTGAAAATAACATTTGGTTCAGGGCGACGGCTCCGCACCAGGGGATTTACTGTTGTTTGCGAAAGCACCGGAACAACCGTCACCGTAATTTCTTCATATACACGTAGTGTTAGCGTGACCGGATTGTATTGAAAAGGATAAACCACTACTGCTTGTCCGCGAAAATCACGCAGGATGTAGGGTTCCCTGAGCTCGGTAAGCTTCCCGGGATAGAAGGCATTGTTCGCATATGCAGGTCCATAAATATAAGGTACAGCCGACGGATCCTGATCCCTCTTTAGATTTCCTTTTGAAGGAGCCAGTCTGATATTTGTATAGTCCTGGTAACGGGAAGAAATTACCCGTACATCCATCGCGGTGAGATCCGGAATAATTACGGATGCGGACATTTTTAAAATATCCGGAGCCCCGGCTTCAAGCATCCGGCTTGCCTTATCTGCACTCAGCAGTTGAAGCTGGCCGAGGGATGTCTGAATATTTTCAAGATAAAAACCGGGAACACGAAAAGTGATTGTTGATGCATCGCCTTCCTGCTGAACGAGAGTAGCAGACACTTTTTGCGATGTTGAATTTGTTGTAGCAACCCATTGCTTCGCATACACTGAAACGGTGAATAGTGTCACTAAAAAAAATATTCCGGAGAGTACCAGGGTTTTTCTCATGATAAATTCTTAATGCAGGATTTTAATCCGGCAAAATGAAGCAGTTAAGATAGAGAATTCCCGTTAATCTTCCTCAAAGAGAGCAAGGAAATGATAAAATAAATGGCTAATACATCAAAAATTCTGAGATTATTACAACTTCGGGTTTTGCTTATGCCGTCGGGAATCACGTTGTGTCTTTTTAAGAAGGCTTCGTTCAAAGCATTCGGTGAGATTCACACCGGTCTGATTGGCAAGGCAGATGAGTACAAACAGGACATCTGCAAGCTCTTCACCCAGTTCTTTTCCTTGATCCGATTCCTTTTCGCTTTGCTCTCCGTATTTTCTGGCAACTATTCTTGCAACCTCTCCTACTTCTTCAGTAAGCATGGCCATATTGGTAAGTTCATTAAAATAGCGCACGCCATGGGATTGTATCCAGGAGTCGACTTTTGTTTGGGCTTCTGATATTTGCATTTGGTCTTTGAGTTCGGGGTTGATATGGTCTCCGGAATACTATTCAATTACTTGTGAATTTTAAATTCTGACATTTGCCTACTTGTCTTATTCCCGGTTTTTCGAGTCGATAATTATCGTTACAGGACCATCGTTCAGAAGGGCGACTTTCATGTCTGCACCGAATTCTCCGGCAAGCACTTTTCGCCTGCTTTCCTTTTCGAGTTGCAAGAGGAATTTTTCATACACCGGAATTGCTGTTTCGGGTTTGGCAGCGTTCAGGTACGATGGGCGGTTGCCTTTCTTAGTAGAGGCATGCAATGTAAACTGGCTAACAACAAGGAATTCGCCGTGAATATCCTGAACCGATAAATTCATCAGGCCATTTTCATCATTGAAAATCCTGAGTCGCGTTAGTTTTCCGCAAAGCCATTCAACGTCTGCATCGGTATCCGACTCTTCGATACCAAGGAACACCAGTAAACCTGTTCCGATGCAAGACCTTTGAATCCCATCAATCGTTACTGAAGCCTGCGTTACCCGCTGGATGACAACTCTCATTTG
>DAORHY010000197.1:0-7237 GCA_035438225.1 Bacteroidia bacterium | reverse complement strand
GGCTGATTTTCTGCTGGAACACAATTTCGTAATCCGTTGTGCGCTCCGGTTTCAGATCCGGATTGCTGATTGTAGTGGAAAGGCCCTGCGCCAGGTTCAAATAGGACACCGGGTTGAAGCGGATCAGGTTGAGGTCCTGTGGCCGCTGGGTGAGGATGTCGTAGTGAGCTGCGAAGTAGGCTTCATCGGAAATCGGGAACGAAAATGCGATGCGTGGCATCACATTCACCTGCGGTGAATAATCCTTGAAAATTTCGGGACGAACACGGCTCTTTTGTACATCATCATAATTGAATACATACGGTTGAATACCACCCGAAGATCCTCCGTTTTCGGTGAGCGGCTGCAAGTCTGTAATTTGATTTCCCTGTGCATCGTACCACTTGTCTTCATTTCGGAAACCGGTGATCCGTGTCGGATTCTGTGAATTATTCACATACACATAATAATCGCTTCCAATGTTGTCCGGAATATTGCCGAGATTTCTTGCTTCCTGGTCACCGGCTGTGTGCGTCTGGAATATCAGGTATTTGTCTTTCAACACACTCTGGTTCGCATCGAAACGGTCAACACGTACACCGACGTTGAATATCAGGTCATTGAAAGTGAAACGGTCCTGAATGTATCCTGCAATGTAGTTCGGACGGAAAGCATCGATCGGACGAACATAATTGTTTTCGCTGTTTTTATCATTGTAGAAGGATTCCAGTGAAGAACTATTGTCCTGCATTTTTCCAAGATAGTCATAGCCATAGTAACCGACCAGTCCGTTGCTGATTAATTCATCCGGAGTGAACATGTCCAATGAAAAACGGGAAGGATCAATTGCATCGACCTGAATGGTATCATTCATATTTACATTAAGCTGCTGACGCACTTTTTCATAGAATCCAGGAGCCCTGTCGCCGTCTACATTTGTCGAGGGTGCATACAGTGCCTCTGAATAATCTACAGTCGTGAAAGTGGTAGTGCCTGAAGTGATGGATGAGACATGCGCAGAGTTCGGATCAGCGCCGGTGATCCTGCTGTTTGCAAGCTGGCGCATCAATCCCCAGAGGTTGTTCGGATTCACCGACCATGCACGGTCCGTACGCTGTTCGTATTCGATACCAACCACGATGTTGTGGTTCTTTAAATCGGCAGATCCGGATGCACTGATACGGAATTGATTGTTGTCATCGATGCCGTAAAAACTACGTGTACGTCCAGGGGTCGCCCAGAGTCCATACGTATTTAACTGAAGTCGATTGTCATTGTTCAAAAGCGCACCGCGGTTGATGATAGTGAACAGATTGTCCTGATAGCCTGCAGTACCGAGTCCGTTGGTCAGGTCATAATACTGTGTCGTATAATTGGACGTATTCGGATTCTGTGAGCCGGGTTCAAAAGTTACCAGGGTATCGAACACTCCTACCTGATTGAATACAATACTATCGTTGTTGTTAATGTCTTTTAATGAGGTTGCATTGTAACCGGGTGTGCCGTAGGTAGTGAACTTTCCGACATATCCGTAATCGAATATTTTATCCTTGTGCAAGGCATTCTGATCTACAGAATGGTTGTGTGAATAATCCACCTGGATTGAATAGTATGCATTCTTGATTGTGGAGGACGTTTTTTCCTGTGACTCGGATGTAAAACGCTGTGTGATTTTTGCGAAAGCCCTCCAGTTTGTTCCGATACTCTGAGGATTATTATCGTAATTCATCAGGGAATAGATGTCGATGTAATCACGGCTTTCTGTACGTTCAAATGATCCACCCAGGGTAAGGTTGACATTTTTCACCGGACGGATATCCAGTTTTCCACTCAACCGAACCGCATCGGCAGCAACATTCGGACGAGCTTTTACTTTTTCAAGACTGTCCATTGTGAAATAGTGCGAACGGTGGATGTAGTTCAGGCCGTTGGGTGACTGGCGCAAAGGATTTTTACGGACATCATCAAGAATGTCATCTTTCACTTTATAAAAAGGAGCAGCAGAAGGATTGGGATCTTTGTCATACTGATATTCCCCGGAGAGGAAGAACCCGGCTAATGGCTGGCCAGATTTCTGACCCGTAGAATCTTTCTTGGTAAAAATCGGGCCGGATACATCAAAGGATGCCAGGTTGTAACCATACTGATCAAACAATTCTGAAGTCACGAATTCCACACCACCGGTGTATTGTTTCGAGGGTCCGCGGGTAGTGATGGAAATGATACCACCGGTTGCATCACCATACTGTGCGGGAACACCGCCGGTAATCACCGTAATCTGCTCCGTACCTTTTTGCGGCAGGCCAACACTTCCCCTTACTTTAATACCGTCAACATAATAGGAAGTACCGTCTGAACGGGAACCGCGGATGTTGAGGGCGGAACCGCCATCGTCTCTCTGGTAAACACCCGCACTCTGAGACGCAATGGATGCAACGTCACGGGTAGGCGCTGCCTGAATTTCTTCGTAAGTCACCGTCTTCTGTGTAGCCGGACTTCCTTTGTCGATCAGGGGAACAGAATATTCAACAATGTCAACAACGCCCAGTTCAACACCTTTGCCCAGTTCAAAATTGGCAAACGAAATTTTGTCCGCAGTAACCAGCACATCTTTGAATTCCTGTGCATTGTATCCGACACAGGTTGCCTTGACATTATACTTACCGGGATTCAATGGCTTGATGGAAAAGTTTCCGTCGAAGTCAGTGACCGCTGCCTGAACCTGGGTTCCGTTGAGAAGAGCTGCTACGCTTGCAAAAGGCACACCTTCTTTGCCACCTTTTTCTGTGACCTTACCGCGGATTTCACCGGATTGTGCAAAGGCTCCAATCCCGATGAATAGCAAAGCGATAAGTGGTAAGTAAAACTTTCGTCCCATATCAAGTATGTATTATTGTTAAGATTTAGTTAATGCGGGTGGTAAAAGTATAAATTGAAAAATTAAAAGCAAAACAAATTTTTGTCCTGCTTTTGACGGATAAACCCTTGAATTTATCTTATCATTTCTCCTGAATCCATTGCCGTTTTCCATCCACGATAATCACCGTCAACATCATTTATTTATCGCCTGCTTCCTTCGCAGATGAGTTCAATTTCAAGCCTGAAAGATTGCGTTTGTATTTAAAACGAATGTCAGAGGAGGGTCAATTCAACTACCCTGAATGAATTTATAAGGCATTTCTCAACAAAACCTGAGTTATTAACAAAATGGTGCTTCTTGGGAGAAAAAGCTATTTTTGCAACTATTCCCTGAAACACACACATTTTATATGCGGTTAACCACCTTAGAGATCAAAGGATTCAAAAGCTTTGGCGAAAAAGTGACTATTCACTTCGATAAAGGAGTAACATCAATTGTTGGTCCGAACGGAAGCGGAAAATCCAACGTCGTCGATGCCATGCGCTGGGTACTTGGTGAACAAAAAACCCGGATGCTGCGCTCTGAAAAGATGGAAAATATCATCTTCAACGGCACCAAAACAAGAAAACCGGCCAATTTGGCCGAAGTTTCTTTGACATTTGAAAATACAAAAAATATTCTCCCTACAGAATATTCAACGGTCACTATCACCCGCCGTCTATACAGAACCGGTGAAAGCGACTACCTGCTGAACAATGTTCCCTGTCGCCTGAAAGACATCACGGAACTGTTCATGGATACGGGCATCGGCTCCGATTCCTATGCCATCATTGAATTAAAAATGGTGGATGAGATCCTGAACGATAAAAACAACGCCATTAAAAACCTGCTGGAAGAAGCGGCGGGTATTTCCAAATACAAAACCCGCAAAAAGCAGACTTTATCCAAACTTGAAGATACCGATAAAGACCTGAGCCGGGTGAATGACCTGCTGTTTGAAATTGAGCGGAACATGAAAACGCTCGAATCCCAGGCACGGAAAACAGAACGCTACTACAAGTTAAAAGAGCAGTACAAAGAGTTGAGTTCCGAACTGGCTCTTTTCACCCTTGCAGGCAGCAAGAAAACATTTGAAGAATTGCAGCAGCAGGAAGAAAAACAACAGGAAGAAAAAATTTCCCTGGATGCCGCACTCGACTCTTCTGAAGCGGAATTGCAGATCATTAAACTGCATTCATTGGAAAAAGAAAAAGAACTTTCCGATTCCCAGAAACTCTTAAACGAAAAAATCGCGCACATCCGTCAACAGGAAAATGACAAGAAAATCAGCAATGAAAAACTGAAATACCTGCAGGACAAAGAAACATTGCTTACCCAGCAATTGTCGGCAGACAAATCTTCCCTCCTTTCCACGCAGGATCAGATCGCAAAATCAGAAGCGGATAAATTCAATGAAGAAATTATCCTTGAAGAATTGCAGCAGCAGTTGCAGTCCTTAAAATCCGCACTGGACGAAACCCGTGGCAACCACGACCAGATGAAAAGCGACATCAACCGTTATTCTTCTGAAGCGCGCTCAATCCAGTCGTCCATGCACGAGTCTGAAAAGAGCCTTGCGGTCACACAGGCACGCAAAGAATCCATTCAGAAAGAAATCGAACGCCTTTCTGACGATTCGATGAGCAAACAACTGGAACACGATGAACTGCATACAAAAGCAGAACACAGCCGCCAGTTAAAAGAAGAGAAAGAGCAACTGCACCATCAGCTTCTCAGCAACGAAGAACACCTTGCCCAGGAAATTATTCATGGCGATGAAGAGTTGAAAAAACTCACGGAAGAAGTGATCGCTGACGGCCGTAAGCTGGATGCACGCCAGAACGAATACAACCTCACCAAGAGCCTGGTTGAAAACCTTGAGGGCTACCCGGAGTCTTTGCGTTACCTGCGGAAAAGCTCAACTTCCACAAGCCAGGCCCCCCTGTTTTCCGAAATCCTGAACTGCCCTTCAGAATACAAATCAGCGATTGAGAACTACCTCGATCCGTTCATGAATTATTTTGTCATTGACCAGATTGAAGAAGCCAGCCGTGCGGTGAATGTGCTCAGTGAAGCCGCCAAAGGCCGTGCGAATTTCTTTATCCTGAAAAATTTCGAAGACACACCCGTGCCTTCCTTTGAACAGGTTTCCGACTGTCTGCCTGCGCTCAGCATCATCGACATCGCGGAAAAATACTGGTCCTTGTGCAATCATTTGCTCCGCAACGTTTACGTGGTCACTGAAAACCAGGAGAACACACCTTTCCTGCAGAAAGACAACCATTCCTATGTCTTTATTTCTAAAAACGGAAAATACTGCCGCACGCGCCACTCCCTTTCCGGAGGATCCATCGGTTTGTTTGACGGCAAACGAATTGGCCGTGCAAAACACCTGGAAAATCTCAGCAAGGAGATTGAAACACTCGCCGGCGGACTTGAACGTCTGAAAACACAGCGCGACCAGGTGCAGCAACAATTGCAGGAAAACAAACGCAACAAAGAGAAACTTACTGCCGATAAAAACCGCCTGCAACAGGAAGCCAACAAAGCCGTTCACGAACATTCTTCTTTGAAAAACAAAGCGGAACACCTGAATTCCAGCATTGAAAACAACAAGCGCATTCTCCAGGGACTGCACGAACAACTCACTGCAATCGACGAAACCCTGAGCCAGGACAACCTGAGTTTTCATGAGCACCTCGAACAGTTGCGGACACAATACGAAAGCATCAGTGGCATGCTGAACACCCTCCAGCAGGAATTCAACTCCCTTACGGAAGTGATGAACAACCAGAGCCAGGGCTACAATCAACACAATATCCAGTGCATTCAGCAACAAAATAAAATTGCCACGATCATTCGTGACCACGCGTATAAAATTAACCTGCTCGAAACACTGAATAAAAATATCAGCAGCAATTCTGCGGAACTGGAAAATGTCCAGAATCAGATACGTGAATTGCTCGAATCATCCACTGATTTCGACGTCCAGCTGTTGTCGCTTTATTCTGAGAAAGAGGGAATGGAAGTTTCGGTTTCTGCCATTGAAGCAGATTATTTTAAAGCCCGCGGTTCCATCGACGAACTCGAAACGCGTATCCGCCAGGTGCGCCACCAGCGCGAACAGTCTGAACAAATCGGATTGGCAATAAAGGACAAAACCATGGAGCTGAAAATGCAGCTCAATTCCCTCAAAGAAAGATTGTCGGTGGAATTCAATCTCGACATCAACGAAATGCTGGAAAAGGAACCCTCTCCTGACTGGACAGAAGACGAACTGCGCGAAAAAGTTACAAAGCAAAAAAACCAGCTCGACAATTACGGGCCCATCAACCCGATGGCCGTTGAAGCTTATACGGAAATCAGTGAACGTCATACGTTCATCAATACCCAGAAAGATGACCTGGCAAAAGCCAAAGAATCACTGCTGAAAACGATCGAAGAAATTGAAGTGACCGCACGCGAGAATTTCATGAAGGCATTTACTGACATCCGCCAGAACTTCATTCACGTCTTCCGTTCACTCTTTACGGAAGATGACGATTGCGACCTGGTATTGCTCAACCCGGAAAACCCGACAGAAAGTGAAGTGCAGATTATTGCCAAACCAAAAGGCAAACGGCCGTTGTCCATCTCACAGCTTTCCGGTGGAGAAAAAACACTCACAGCCACTGCCCTGCTCTTCAGTATCTACCTGTTAAAGCCTGCACCCTTCTGTATCTTTGACGAGGTGGACGCTCCGCTGGATGACATGAATATTGACAAGTTCAACAACATCATCCGTAAATTCTCCAAAGATTCCCAGTTCATCATCATCACGCACAACAAGCGGACAATGGCTGCAACAGATATCATGTATGGAATCACAATGGTAGAACAAGGCGTTACACAGGTAGTGCCGGTTGATCTTGCTGAAATGGCCGAATAAACCTTTGCTCATATTTTAAAAATGCCTTCCTGACGGAAGGCATTTTTTTTGATGTTATCCCGAATCGCTCTTGACCAAACAGCAGCTCCGCCTATCCCTCCGATGAGAACCATCAGGGATGTGAAGCAATCAGGAAAAGCTGGCTGTTATTTTCAATCAATCCATAATCGGAAGATTCAACGAGGGCATCCCCGCTCAGGTCAGTTACTTCATAACCGAAAAAGAAAGACTGGGAATTGTTTTCGATCAGACTGTAATCGCCCGATTCCACAAACCCATCCTGGACCGGAAGGAATCCGTCTGTCACATCCCCGCTCCAGAATGCCCAAACACCCGGCTCAACTGCTACCTGATTTGAACCGTATGCATTTGCCGCATTTATGCTGAAGTCGTATACTGTCGTGTCCTCCGTGTTCACAAATACGGAAGTC
>DAORHY010000196.1:0-7292 GCA_035438225.1 Bacteroidia bacterium | reverse complement strand
AAGAACTCGACAAGGTGGACATGCCAATGGGTATCCCGATCGGTGCAGAAACACCGGAAGAAATTGCCCTGAGTATCCTTGCCAGGATGATTGCTGTTAAAAACTCCCTTAGTATTTCAGGGTGATTATCAGGTTGATGAGTGATTGAAACCGATCAATTTTTTGAACCGTGAACCCGGAATCCTACTTCCCTCTGCGCCCCCTGAGAATCCGGTAAAACGACCGGCTATGGATCTCTTCGAGGGTCAGTCCTGTTACAAGTGCTTCCTCTTCACTGATAGCTCCGGAATTCATTGCGCGGAGAAAATAATTCAGCAAGCCCTGTCCTGTTGCTGCGTCATCGAAAATATCTCCGGAAAGAGTGGCTTGCGCGGCTTTGTTTACAAAATGGAAAAGGCGGGCAGCGGCATCTTCATAACTTTCAAGGAAGAAGGTATACACAGCGGCATACCGCATCGGCAATTGCGCCGGATTCAGATCCCACCCCTGGTAGAAACCGTTACGCAAGGAATGCATGGAATGCCCATAACACAACTTCCAGGCACGGTGCACGATCACGGTGTTTTCTTCTTTCTGTGCAGCTGTAAGATGCTCCCCTTTGTGAGGGCCTATCGGCATAACATTTGTCGCACCGTCGGAAAGGAAAATTCCGGTTCCGGCAAGGGCGACTTTTGTCATGTGATGCGCGAAGTCGCAGACGGGATGGTCCATGGTCTGATACTTCGCTGTAATGTTGCAGGATGCCGTGTAATCATAGGTTCCGAAATGCGCCGCAATGCACCTTCCGCCTCCGGCCAGGATCAGTCCGCGCAGGGGATTGATTCCGTTTTTATCCATAATGGCTTGCGTAGCTTCCACCATCATTTCCATCTTCAGGCTGCCGGATGGAATATTATTTTCCTTTTCGATTATTTCAAAAAGACTGACAAGCGCCTGCATTTGTTCCGGGAGGGTTACTTTCGGAAGCATAACCACAAAATTTTCGGGCAATTTTCCTCCTGTTTCTGCCAGCAGGGTACTCAGAAATATATCAAGTGTCCGGATGCCGCGTTGTTTCAGATCTTCCGTGAACGGTTTAATACGGATCCCAATGAATGGAGAAATTGTTTTTTCTTTCATTCCCTTCGCGAGTTCTATGGCCGCAGTGACAGCCGTAGCATCTTCTTCTGCGTCGGGGCGGTTGCCAAAGCCATCCTCGAAATCTATCCGAAAATCTTCGACCGCTTCCCGTTCAAGTTTGGCAATTATTTTTTTGTAAACTGTATAGGAAAGCCAGGCCGGATGTTTTTTTCTTTCTGCCTCACTCATCGTATCCAGTTTGTCGGTTAATTCAGCAATTTTTACTGCTTCCGTAGGCAATGATTCATAACCGGTAAGTTCTAAAACCCGCGCCAGCACAGTAAAATCAGGAGCAAAGGAAGTCAGGCTACGCAAAGCAATCTCTCCCATTTTTTTTGTTGAGTCCGATTTGAAAAGATTGGCTCCTCCATAAACCGTATGAACAGGTTGTCTGTCGGGCTTATCACCCGGATACGTTTTTTGAAATAGCAGGTTTGCGGCCTGCAGGTCATTCAGAATTTTTTCTTTGGCTGCAGAGGGAATTGTTGTTTTCATAAAGGGTCAATCGGTCTTCTTGGATGAAATAAAGGAGTAGTATGTCGAATGGGACGGCACCTGCAAAAACAGAGTGAAGCCGGCGGCAATTTTTGGATGTCAAATCTAAGGAAATCCTGCTTACCTGATAAGCGTATACGTTTTCAAAAAATCAGAAAAATGACTGCTGTTCAGAAGGGTATAGTCCTCACTCATACCCGGATGGGTCATGAGTTCTATTGTATCGCCTTTGATGGCGGGACGGGAAGCCATGAACGTTTCAAGACGGGCAAAATTTGAAATGTGATTTTCCGGGTTGCCGTGTATCCGGAAATAGCGGTTTAAAAGCGAACGATAAACCTGCTTGTGAAGAGCCGATGGATACAACACATTGCCAGCTACACGGATCCGCACATCTCCGTACTTTTTTGCAAGCTTGACGACAATCTTCGCTACGGGCCAGTTCGTATGCTTGTGATGGTGGGAATCAATATGATGCAATGAAATTCCGGCAGAAATTAATTTCCGGATCTGTGCATCCAGCTCCTGTTCAAGGATGGTGAGGTAGTGTTTGTCCGCAGACAATCTTCCGCCGTGGTAAAAGAGTTTTTTATCACCATAGGCTTCCCGGAATGCATCCGATACCGGTTTCCCACCGTCAAGGTCGAGGTGAATTCCAAGCTTAGGTTCAGGTGACTGTGCTTTGTACCACTGCACAGCTGCATCAAAACCTGACATTGTTACCATAACCGACGACGAAGAAATCAATCCTTTTTCATAACAGTCCGTGATTCGCTGATTTGTCAGCGTATCGAAACCGAGATCGTCTGCGATGATTAATAGTTGTGTCATGGTTCGACAGTAATTGTATCCACGGCAGGAAGGATCAGCCTGTTAAATTCCTGTGCCAGGTATTTTGAATACAGAATCGCTCCTCGTTCATTTAAATGTGTTTCATCAGAAGCATATTGAGACTGATAAAGTTCGGGGTACTTTCTGCTGTCTGCTATTTCAATCCTGAAGCGGGGATCAATGTTGTAAAAGACAGAAAGTATCTCTTTGTATTGCCTGGGATCAGCCCTGGGATTCATTACAAATACCGGGTGAATACCAAGCGAAAGCAGTTTTTCGATTGTTTGATTAATCCGTTCAAGATAAACAGGATTGTATTGATGAATTAAATCCGGATTGTTTTCGAGTACTTCAAAAGCCTGTGCAGCATTTTTTGCACGGGTTGTGAGGCCACTGGTGTCCTTGAGAAAATGCTCCAACCCGGCATCCTCATGAAGTTCTTTTCCGTTATATCCTGCATATCTTTCCCCGAGAATATTGATGGAATCTGTGACCAGTGCCTGCCTTTTGTGGAATTCATTCCGGTCGCTCAAGGTTCCGATATTCAGCAAGTGATCCATGTAGCCAATGGTATGAGAAGACAAGGCTGCTGCTTTCACCAGGGGAGGAGAGGGGGAGGAAAGAATCGCCGAAACCGTAAATTTATAATCGGTCCAATTGTACCAATAGATGGCACGTGCAGTGTGCATGTTCTGGTAATCGATGATTTTTATTTTTGAGAGTTCAATGAAAATGTATTTTGTGCCGCTTTTGTTTTCCTTCAGAACATGATCCAGCATGTAATACACTTCGGGAAAACCCATCCAGTCGACTCCGTAATTGAATGAATGGATGTGTAATGATGAATCTGCAGTTTCGTCAAAAACATTCGGAACAAACCCGCGTCGGGTGGAGCTGGATCCGATAAAAAGTAAATTGAACCGATCGGGATGCAGACGGAGATATTCCCGTTTCAGGTGAAGCGCATCAAAACTGTATGACCAGGGCAATTCACGGGTTGGAGAATGAATATACTTTCCCACAGCAATGCTTAGGAGTAATGCGATGGTACCAAAGAGGAATAATTTCAGGATCAGCTTTCCCATTGGTCAGAATTGAGCATAGATAAATCCTTTCCCGCCAAGTATTCCAAGGTTAAGAATGATCAGCGCAGTGAGACCGTAAATTGACCAACGTACAAGCGCCGGCTTTGAAGCAATCGCCTGATTAAAACTAACTTTGGGTTGATAGAATTGCAGAAAGAGCAACAGCAGGACTCCGGCACAGGCCAGCAGGAAATTGACAGGATCGAGTCCAAGGCTGTAGACTGAAACACTTTTTGTGGTGTCAAAAAGATGGGTGAGGACATACCATCCTTCACGCACGGTGTTCGCACGAACAAATGTGAAGCTGAGCAGTGTGAAAATAAATGTGATGCCTGTTGTCAGATATTTTGCTGTAGCCGGCGACATTTTTTTAAAAAATGTTTTCCTCCATTTTGCAGTTCGTAATTCATACCCCATAGCCAGGCCATTGATGAGGCCCCAGGTCATGAACGTCCAACCTACACCATGCCATAGTCCGCTCAGGAAAAATGTCATGAAAATAGCGAAGACCATTCCCCAGTTGCCAAGATTCCGCCATTGTAAGGACACCGGATTGTACACGTATTCATACAGCCAGGTCGAAAGCGAAATATGCCAGCGTTTCCAGAAATCTGTAACGGATGTTGCTGCAAAAGGCCGGTTGAAGTTTTGCATCATTTCAATGCCAAGAATTTGTGAAACACCAAGCGCAATGTCCATGTAGCCAGAAAAGTCAGCATAAAGTTGCACCATGTAAAACAAGCCTGCAAGCAACAGGATTGTTCCGCTGTAGTGTCCTGTGTGATCATACACCTGGCTTACAAAAATCGAAAGCCTGTCAGCGATGACAAGTTTTTTAATCAATCCCCATGCAATCAGCCTGAGTCCGCTCACAACCCGGGTGTATTCGAATGGTCTGTTTTCATTCAACCGGGGTAAAAGATTTCTCGGCCGGTCTACCGGACCCTGAATGAGTTTTGGAAAATATAAAAAGTAGGTGGCGAAGACTACGAAATTTTTCTCTGCCGTTTCCATTTCCCGTTGAATGTCCACATTGTAACCAATCGCCTGCAGAATGAAATAAGACAATCCCACCGGAACCAGCAAGTGAAGTGCCGGAAGGGGATTCTGGATGTTCAGCGAGGCAAGCAAGGCGGAAAATTCGAGGTTAAAAAAATTATAGTATTTGAAAATAAACAAGGCTCCCAGGTTCACGAGGCAACTCAACAACAAAGCCAGGTTTTTTCGGGTTGTCTTTTCAATCAGTATGCCCGAGAAATAGTTGAAAATAATCAGTGCCGCGAGAATTCCCAGTCCTTTCAAACTGTAAAATGCACAGAAGACAACGGAGCCTGTCAGCAACCACCACAGCTGAACTTTTCCTTTCATCCAAAAATAGACGAGAGCAAAAGCTGAAAAGAAGACAAGGAATGAAAAGGAATGGAAGACCATCGTTTGTCCTTAGGCGGAAGCAAGTTTGCTGTGAATCATGTTTACCATATCTCCTACATTTTTAAACCCAAGTACTTCTTTTAATTTGAACTTTACCCGAAAATGCTTTTCGACTTCTACAATCATGGATGTATGTGTGAGGGAATCCCACCCGTCCACATCATTCGCAGTTGTGTCCATTTGTAATATAACAGCATCATTTTCAAAAATATTTTTGAAAATTCCTGTCAGTTGATTTAGTATTTCGTGTTTTTCCATACAGTGTATTTCCGGTAATTCGTTGTTTTGAAATTTTTCCTATTTCTGGGTATATTCATTGTTCAAATTCGCAATCTACAATCCCACCTGCTGCATGAGCGCTTTCCTGTCTGTTTTCCCGTTTGAATTCAGTGGAAACAATCCTGTGCCAATAATTTTAGCCGGAAGCATATAGCCGGGAAGCGTTTCTTTCAGATGCTGCAGGAGTTCCGTCGTCCCTTTTGAATAATTTTCTACGAAGAGATAAATTTGCCACACGGTTGCCTCGTTCTGTTTAGCAATGGCCACAACTGCATGCGTTTTCAGGAATTCACGTGCATGCATTTCGATTTCTCCCAACTCAACACGGAAACCCTGGATCTTTACCTGGAAATCAATACGGCCACTGTAGCTGATATCGCCTTCCGCATCTGCATAACACAGGTCCCCCGTACGGTAATAGCGTATATTGTCGTAGCGGAAGAAAGCTTCTTTATTTTTCTGTTCATTCTTCCAATAGCCCGGAGTCACCTGTTTGCCTTGCAGGCAAAGCTCGCCTTTTTCCATCGCTGCGGCAGGATTTCCGGCATCGTTGAAGATTACGGCTCCCATGTTATTCATCGCTTTCCCGATGCAAAGTATTCCGTTCAGACATTTGTTTCTCCCTTCCCTTTTTATTGGATAGGTGGTACAAAAAATCGTGGCTTCTGTGGGGCCGTAAACATTCAGCAGATTTGCATTGGGTATGCATTTCGCCCATTCCATTGTGACATCTTCATACAAGGCCTCACCGCAGAAGAGTGAATACTTCATTTTTTCAAGCGTAATTTCTTCGAAGTATGGACGAAGGTGTGTAATAATAGAAGGCACCAGCAGGGCAAAAGTTATCTCGTGTTCTTCCAGTAGCCGGTATACCTGCATGTATTTGATTCCGTCGAATGGCACAGTGTACACACAAGCTCCAATACAGAGCGGAGCCATGTAGCTCATGATCGACAAATCAAACGTCATGTCGAACATCTGGATGAAACGGTCCGATGAGTCAATTGTGAAACCAAGTTCGAAGAAAGCACGAAGGAATGATTCCAGATTATTGATTGTCAGCGGCACTCCTTTCGGTACTCCCGTGCTCCCGGAAGTAAAAAGTATATAGGCAAGACGTTCGGGTTCTTGTTCTTTGAAAGCAGGGACTGCACTGATATCCGCATACATGTTTGTTTTCAGTACCATCGTTGACGTGGAGGAGAAAGCCATCGCATCCGTTTCCAGCATACTGCTCAGCAACACGCTGATCTCCGCTTGCTCAAGGATGGATTCATTCCTGGATACCGGGTGCAGCGGATTGATGGGAACGAATGTGTGCCCGCTGAACAGGATTGCAAACACAGATGCATACGTTTGTAAATCGTCGTACGTCAGAATGCCAATTGTGCTATTGGCCTCCATCCCTTTGGACTGAATCTGTTGTTGAATTGTTGCGACACAAGCTCCGAATTCCGCATACGTATAATGAGTTCCGGCTACACAAAAAGCCGGCTTCTCCCGATTCACAAGAATGTTGCGCAGGATTTCCTCCAGAGGACGATTCATATCCCTCCAATACGTTCAAAAAAAGGCATTGTTTCGGAGGGGATAAGAAATTGCAAGGAATAAATATTCCTGAAATCCCTGTATTTCAGGCTTTAACAGAGGAGGCGGGGAATTGCCCCAAGTCCATTATTGGTTTAACTTCTCAGCTGCCACGGTAAGTTGTGAAACCGAAGGGACTCAGCAGTAAGGGAATGTGGTAATGTTTGTTGTCGCTGATGACAAAAACCAACTGTACATACGGGTAAAATGCTTTCAGTCCCTGCTTAGAAAAATAATCTGATGTTCCGAAAGTTATCCTGTATGTTCCCGGTGAAAGAATTGCGTCTGCCTTCAATAAATCGGAAATACGGCCATCCGAATTGGTGCTGCCGTTCCCAAGCATGACCCAGTCGGTATTCCCGCTGAGCATTTCAAATGTCACCTTAATTCCCTGTGCCGGAATTCCCGTGGAAGTGTCCAGGACATGTGTTGTAACCTGACTCATGTGAGTAATTTTTCTAAACG
>DAORHY010000195.1:0-7314 GCA_035438225.1 Bacteroidia bacterium | reverse complement strand
GTTAAACCATGCGCACTTAAAAAAGGCGAAATAATGGTTCCGGATAAATCCACAACCTGAGCCTTTGCTGCCATGGTGCCGGTATGTGAATCTGCAGTTGACTCAACTGTAATGAGGTTGGGTGCTAAATTATTTGTACTCCATTGGTCCGGCTCCCCCAAAGTCCAGGATTCAAATCCAGAATTGGGTACAGGATTCTGCGCCCATGCAGGCAGATTTAAAAAAAGAAGAAAAACAATGATGGCAAAATATGATTTCATTTCCGGGGTAATCTGAAAACAAAGATACATTTAGGATGTTAGAATGATGCAGAATCTTTTGAATATCACTTTTTCTACAGAATGTGATTGAACGTTTATTCTTTTGTATTCATACTCATTGATACCATCGTGATAAAAGCAATTCTTTTAAAATTTTTAGTCAGAATTACAAAACAGGTACAAGTGTGTGGAATAAAATACGCGCTTTTTAATTCGTTTTCGTGCTTCTATATTCCCTGCACATTGCATAATGAATAGTAGTACAAAATCAGATGAAAAATATAATCCTCTTTTTTCCGTCAAAATAGCCGCCTCTTGCAAAACTTTTGTAAGAAACAGACGTTAAACGTTCAATCTAAAAGCAAATTTCAGGCATCTTGACTGAGTCCTCTGACACTCCGGTAACCCTTATCCATTGCGGGGATCTGGAGTTTAAATGAAGAAATCAGGTCATTGGCCTATTGTTAATTTCTTTTTACGTAAACCGAACACTAGCTCCTTAATAATCAACTATTTTTGCAAAAACCTTCTCGTAAAATCAATATGAAACAAATCTTCTCTTTCTCCTTGTTTGTTTTCCTGATCTCCATGAGTTATTCCGGTCAGGCGCAAATTGCATTCAGCAAAGAATACGGTGGTATTGAAAATGAAGACGGCCGTTGGATGGAACAAATGCCGGACAGCGGATTCATTCTGACCGGAATGACCAATACATACAGTAATGGTCAGGCTGATGTATGGCTGGTGCGCACCGATGCATATGGGAACACCCTTTGGAATAAATCCTTCGGCGGTACGCAATATGATTTCGGCAACATGGTTAAACCTACAACTGACGGCGGATTTATCATTGCCGGTTTTACAGGTTCTTACGGAGCCGGCGGAAATGACGGTTGGCTTATCAAAACCAATGCAAGCGGAATCACGACCTGGTCAAAAACACTTGGTGATGGCGGTCTGCAGGAACTGGAAGCCGTTGTTCAAACAACCGATGGCGGGTATGCTGCTGTTGGTATCAATTATACCACAGGTACTCAGTATTATGATATTTATCTGGTTCGCCTGGATTCCAATGGCGATTCCCTCTGGACAAAAAATATCGGCGGACAGTCGTATGAAATCGGGAACTCTATCCAGCAAACGGCAGACGGGGGATTCATCATCGGCGGACAAACCTACAGTTATGGAAACGAAGACGGGGATTTTTACATGGTAAAAACAGATGCGAACGGTGTTGTTCAATGGGAAAAAACCTATGCTAACAATGGATTGCAGGAAGCACACTACGTGCAAATTGCCTCTGCGGGTGGTTATGTTTTAGTTGGTGATGCCGACAATCTTGCTACTGGCCTTGGGGATACAGATATTTGGCTGATCCGTACGGACACAAATGGAGACACCCTCTGGACAAAAACATATGGCGGAACCAAGAAAGATGGCGGCAAAACAATTGAGAACACTTCTGACGGCGGTTTCGTGATGGCGGGTATCACCCGAAGCTTCAATCTTATCAATCCGAATTATTACCTGGTGAAAACAGATGCCAGCGGAAATATTGAATGGTCCAATTACTCTTACGGCAGCGCTTACCATGATCATGCTTACAGGGGTATCGAAACGTCTGACGGCGGATTTGCCGAATTCGGTTATTTCAGAAATGCCAGCAACAAACAAAATTTTTCACTGGTTAAACTCGGCCCGGGCGGTGGAGTATCGAAAGATGTGGCTATCGATAATTTTATTGATCCATTGGTGAACGTCTGCAGGAGTACAAATGTCCCTGTCAGTTTGCTCCTCACAAATTACGGAGCAACCAACGAAAGCAATATCCCCGTTGTCGTCAAAATCAACAACGGATCTACTGTTACGACTCTCCAGGATACATTAACAACAGCATTATTGCCCGGTACAAGCGCCCAGTTGCTGTTTGATCAAACGTATAATTTCTCTACCACAGGCGTATATACAATGACTGCCTATATCATTCACCGTACGAATGATATCTCGTATACAAACGACTCCAGCTACCTCACAGTAACGGTGCTTCCCTTAACCGGCGACCCGTTAACGGCTTCTGCTGTCAGCTGCACAGCTGCTTCGCTCACGCTTACGGCGACCCCTTCCAGCTCATCGGATTCATTGTTTTGGTATTCTGCAGCCAGTGGAGGCACTCTGGTTTCTGCCGGCAACACATTTGTCACTCCGAACCTCAGCTCGAGCACAACCTATTATGTTGAATCGTTCAAAGGAAAAGGAGACATGGTTGAACCCCATGACAATACTATTGGCGGTGGTGGTACGTCCAGTAATGGCTACCTGAAATTCGACTCCCGTGTAAATTTCAGACTGATCTCCGTAAAAGTATATGCGAATTCTGCCGGCAACCGCACCATTGAGCTCCGGAATTCAGGAGGCAATGTCCTGCAATCAAAAACTGTAAATGTTCCTGTGGGTGAAAGCCGGGTCTACCTTGACTTTTCCGTACCTCCCGGAAACGACTTTCAGCTTGGCCTCGGCTCCGGAAGCGGATCATTGTTCCGGAATAATTCCGGTGTTACTTATCCTTATGATATTTCACGTACACTGGAAATTTACGGATCCAGCGGTGGCCCGAATTTCTATTATTATTTCTATGACTGGTATGTTTTCGTTCCCTATGAAAACTGCGGTACAAACCGCATTGCGGCCAATGCTGTGATCGGCACTTCAGGAACAACAGCCTTTGACAAATCAAGATGCGGCAATGGAACCGTTACACTGACTGCCAGCTCTTCGCAAAACCTCAATTGGTATGATGCTCCAACCGGAGGCACCCTTCTTGGCTCCGGCTCATCGTTTACGACGCCTTCGTTAAACACCTCTACAACATACTATCTTGAAGTCGGATCTTGTTCTGCAAGGATTCCTGTTCAGGCTATCATCAACAGCACATCTGCAGCTCCTTCAGCAAGTAATGTTACACGCTGCGGACCCGGAACTGTTACCCTGACCGCAACGGCAAGTGATCCGATTTCCTGGTATGATGCACCAAGCGGTGGCCTGCTGGTTGGTAACGGTTCTTCCTTTACCACCCCTTTCCTGAATTCTACAACAACTTACTATGCCGTTGCAGGAACTTCCTGTCCCAGCGCATCCGTTCCGGTTCAGGCAATTGTCAACAGTGCAGCATCTCCTGTTGCATCCGATGTGAATGCCTGTGGACCTGCTTCTGTGACTCTCACCGCCACCAGTGCCGATCCCGTTGCATGGTATGCTGTACCTACGGGCGGAACAATCCTCGCAACAACTTATAATTTTGTCACTCCGGTTCTCTCGCAACCAACTACCTATTATGCAGAAGCGGTAAGTTCCTGCCCGAGTCCACGGATCCCGGTTACTGCGAATATTACGACTGTCGGTACGCCTACAGGAGTTGATGCTTCTCGCTGCGGCCCGGGATCAGTAGTATTGAGTGCTTCAGCAATCGATCCTGTGACCTGGTGGGATGCTTCAACCGGAGGCACTCAGGTTGCTTCAGGAATCAACTTTACAACGCCTGCTCTTTCTTCAACAACCACATATTATGCCCAGTCAACAAACGGCGGCTGCAACAGTGCCCGTGTTCCGGTAATTGCAGAAATTATCATTACGCCTCCGCCTGCAGTTACTTCCGGTATCAATTGCGGTCCGGGGACCGTTACGCTTAGCGCATCATCAACGGATACAATTTCATGGTACGATGCCGCAACGGGAGGAACACTTCTGGGAACAGGATCTTCGTTCACAACCCCGGTGATTTCCACAACTACCACATATTATGCAGCAGCCGGAACCTCCTGTCCGAGTGTCCGTGTACCGGTGGATGCCGTCATTTCTTCCCAGGCTGCAGATCCTACGGTTACCGATGGTGCCCGCTGCGGTAACGGCACTGTTGATCTCACTGCATCTTCCCCATTTCCCGTCTCCTGGTACGATGCTCCAAACGGCACGTTGCTCGGAACTGGCTTGACCTTTACGACTCCATCCATCAGCACCACCACCGTTTACTATGCCGTTGCAGGTGTAACAGGTTGTGAAAGCAATCCTGTTGCCGTGAATGCTGTCGTGAATCCTTTGCCGGCTGATCCCCTTGTAACGGATGCTTCGAATTGTGGTCCCGCCCAGTTGACACTTCTGGCTTCTGCATCCGATCCAATGACCTGGTACGATGCTGCGAGCGGAGGAAATGTGGTGACTACCGGAACGTCTTACCAGGCTACCTTTACTGCTACGACAACCTATTATGTTGAAGCAAACAATGGCACTTGTTCCAGCAACAGGATTCCTGTTACAGCAAGCATTTGGACACTTCCCGTAATTAATATTGGTCCCGACACATTGAATATTGTCAGCGGTCAAACCATTACACTGGATGCCGGCGCCGGGTATTCCGTTTATGCCTGGAGTACCACAGCAAGTACACAAACGATTAATGTCTCAACAACGGGAATGTATTCCGTAGTTGTCACTGATATCCACTCCTGCCAGGGTACAGATTCAATCTACGTGAATGTGATCACGGGCGTGAATGCAATTTCAGGAAATATATCTTTAATTGCCTACCCGAATCCGACAACCGGCAATATTGAAATACGCGCAGACAATCCTGCCGGACATTTCGAAATCAGGATCACCGATGCGATTGGAAGAACACTCTTTACTGATGTGCATCAGAGTTCGGTCAATTATCGTAAATCTCTTGACCTTTCCGGTTTCGCTAAAGGAATATATTATCTGAAACTGAGTACCGGAAGCGGAAGCGTTACCCGGCAGATTATCTTAGAATAAAACAACTTGTAAAACAAACCAATGAACCTGAGCACACAGGTTCATTGGTTTGTTTTATTTTAACACCTTACGATCTCCTATGAAAAAAATAATTTCACTCTTTTGGTCAACGACTTTATTGCTACTGTTCTCTTCCGGTACCTCGGCGCAGGTAAGCTGGGAAAAAATTTTTTCCAAAAAAAACACTGACGTTTTCCGGTGTGCTATAGAAGCCTCCTCCGGAGGGTACATTCTTGCAGGTTATACAAGCGACTCGACAGTCAACGACACCGATGCCTTTGTGGTGCGTATGAACACCAGTGGAGATACACTTTGGACAAAACGTCTGAACGGGCCGTCAAGCAGAAAAGATCTGTTGTATAAAATCATCAATACGGCGGATGGCGGATACGCATTGTGCGGGTATTCTACCAGCTATGGTAGCGGATCAGATGATGCGTATTGGATGAAAATGGATGGGAACGGAACTGTTTTATGGACAAAAACATGGGGAGGCATCGGTAAAGACAGGGCACAGGATATTATCCAAACATCCGATGGCGGATATGCAATCACGGGTTACACCACTTCGTCCCCTGCCCAATATTATGACGCCTTTATCATTCGCACGAACTCTTCCGGAGATACATTGTGGACAAGGCGCTACGGTGCCTCAGGATATGATGATGCCAATGCTATCCGGGAACTTCCGGATGGTGGATTTGTGATTGGCGGACAAAGTACAAACGGCGCAAGTCTGGACATGTATATGGTTCGTACAAATGCCACCGGTAATTCAATCTGGACCAAAAGGTGGGGAACGGCCGGCACCGATAATATCGAACACATGGTGAGGAACAGTGACGGAACATTCATCTTAGCCGGTGGTAGTGATGACGTCAACGGACTGGGAGGCAACGATGGATACATCGTGAAAACCGATTCAGGCGGAACACAGATCTGGGCAAAAATTTACGGTGGTACCGATCAGGATGATTTCCACAGGGTGGAAGCAACCAATGATGGTGGATATATTGCAAGCGGCACCAGCAGAAGTTCCGGTCCGCTGGAACCCAATATGTGGATGGTGAAAACAAATGCCGCCGGAGATTCCGTCTGGACAAGAACATTGGGCGGCACGAACCACGATCATGGTTACAGCGCACAACAAACTTCCGACGGAGGATACATCATGGCCGGATACAGCAGCAGCTTTGGATTTACCGGTGAAAATGCATACGTGGTAAAACTGAACAGCAATGGTGATCTCGGCAACTACCTTACCTACATGACTATTTATGGGATCATCTCTCCTGTTCACAATTCGTGTGGAAATGCCAGTTCCATTGTACAGGTTCTTGTCCGAAATTTCGGCAGAGATACTGTCTCCGCAACTCCGGTTACGGTCCAGATAACCGGTGCCATCACTCAAACACTAAATCAAACGTATGCAGGATCAATTTTCCCCGAAGATTTTGATACCCTTACTTTTTCAACACCGATCAACACAAGCACCGGCGGAACATTAAACTTTACATGCACTGCCAATATCACAAATGACGTGTTTCCCGCCAGCAATGCCCTGACCTCATCAATCACGATTTTACCTTTTTCATCACCACCAACGGTCACCAATGGTTCACGCTGCGGAACAGGAACCGTAGTACTTTCTGCAACATCTCCCGACAGTATTTTCTGGTACAACGCATCTTCAGGCGGAACCCTTCTCGGAACAGGGCCTTCGTACACAACGCCCAGCATTAGTGGAACAACAACTTATTATGCCCAGGCCGGCGGTACTTGTCCGAGTTCACGCGTTGCTGTCACAGCAACTGTATCCACAGTTCCAATCAGTCCAACAACAACTTCTGCGCAACGTTGCGGCACCGGAACTGTTACCCTGACCGCTTCCGCAACAGATCCTGTTCTCTGGTACGATGCCGCTACCGGAGGAACACAAGTAGGTACCGGAAATACTTTCACGACTCCGGGCATCTCAACAACAACCGTCTATTATGCCGAAGCCAACAACGGAAGCTGTGGAAGCACCCGGACGGCGGCAACTGCAACCATACTTGCTCGGCCGGCAGATCCCGTAACAACCGGTGGCTCACGCTGCGGAGCAGGTACAGTTCAACTCAATGCAACATCAACAAACAATGTGACCTGGTACGATGCAGCAAGCGGAGGCAATGCAGTGGGGACAGGCTTAACGTTTACTACCCCTTCTCTTTCTGCTACAACAACTTATTATGCTGAAGCTTCCGAC